>DASURJ010000461.1:0-2413 GCA_036280115.1 Gemmatimonadaceae bacterium | reverse complement strand
GCCACGCCGGGTAATGTCCTCCGTGGCGGATCCATCGGCCCATGAACAGCGTGCGGCGCGACACGAGATAGCCGGCGACGTTCCCGGTGTCCGCGGCGAGCGCGCTCACGATCGCGCGACGCAGCTCGGGTGATACGCGCTCATCGGCGTCCACGTGCAGCGTCCACGGTGCCGTGATGGGCAGATGCTCGATCGCCCAGTTGCGTTGCGCACCGTAGTGCTCGAAGGGGTGCTCGACCACGACCGCACGTGCGTCGCGCGCGAGGGCAACCGTTCGGTCCGTGCTCCCGGAGTCGACGACGAAGAGCTGATCCACCCACCCGGCGAGGCTCGCGAGGCAGTCCGGCAGGTTGCGTTCCTCGTTGTGGGTGAGCACGACCGCCGCGACCGGGGCCCGGTCACCACGCCCCGACAGCGCGTCGCGGCGCGAATCGGCGACGGCGGCTCGCGCGTTCATCGTTGGCGCGCTCATGCCGGCCGCCCCGCGCGACGTTCGCGTGCCGCGATCTCGGCGTAGAGGGTGACGAGGCGCGCACAGCTCGCGTCCCATGAGAGGCTGCGGCGTGCGAGGCGCCACGCACGCTCGCCCATTTCGATCAGCGACCCCGGGTGGCCAGCGGCCCACGCGAGCGCCGTCGCGAGCGCGATGTCGTTGGGCTCCACGACGACGCCGGCACCGGCGTCCGCCACGGCTGCGGACAGCGCGACGCCCGGCGACACGATCGCGGGTAGTGCCGCCGCGAGAGCCTCGGCGACCGCGAGCCCGAAGTTCTCGTGCGCGGACGGCAACACGAAGCAATCGGACTCGGCGAGCAGCGCGTGTTTCGCCGTGCCGTCGACGTGGCCGACGAACCGGACGCGGCCACCGA
The DNA here is from genome assembly GCA_036280115.1 of Gemmatimonadaceae bacterium. Taxonomy (GTDB): domain Bacteria; phylum Gemmatimonadota; class Gemmatimonadetes; order Gemmatimonadales; family Gemmatimonadaceae; genus JAJKIV01. Next base: position 1,544 of record DASURJ010000461.1, on the reverse strand, counting down.
GACCGAGCTCGCCCACCATGGCCGACAGCTGCGCGCGGTAGTGTGCGTCGCCGTCCCCCGCAATGGTCAACTCGATTCCGCGTGACGTCACCGCCGCCAGCGCCCGGAGGAGCGTCGGGATGTTCTTCTTCTCGTGCAGCCGCGACAGGAACAGCAGTCGAAGCGGGCGACCCACCGCCGGCGCGCGTTGGGGTCTCCGCGCCGGCACCGCGACGCCGAGCGGAATCACGCGCGCCCGGTCGCCGAAGCCGAGGCGCGCAACGTCGCTCGCCTCGGAGGCCGATGTCACGTGGATGGCTGCCGCGCCCTCGAGGTGCGAGCGCTCGAGGAGCGTGTAGTACGGCCGCTTTTTCCAGGCGCGATGCCGGAGACTCCACTCGCTCAGCGTCCCCAGCGGACGCAATACGTAGGGAACCGGTGCGTGCGCCGCGGCCCGACAGCCGGGGATCGTCGCGTAGGAGAAGAGCGCGTGCACGTGCACGACGTCGTACCGGCGGGCGTTCGACCAGAGCCAACGAGTCAGAGGCCACGAGAACTTCCACGACCCGGGCACCGTACGCCCGAAGAACCGGTACACGACGCCGCCGTCGATCACCGGCGTTTCGAGCGGGACATCGAGCGTCCCGTTGCCGGCGGCGTTCGTGGTGGCGATCGTCACCCCGACGCCCTTCGCAGCCAACCCCTCGGCGAGCGCCCGCACGGCGACGTTCGGTCCGCCGTCAACGGGCGCGGCTGACGGGATGACGTGCAGCGCTCTCACAACGCCGCCTCCGCGACGAGCCCGTCGGGCCGCGCGACATCGTGCACGCCATGCCGGATCGCCCAGCGGACCAGCACATAAAGCGCCCAGGGGCGCGACCACGTGACGCCCGGCTCACCGCGCAGGAAGGCGGTCCAGACGGCGCGGGCGGCGTCGGGCCCGATGCCAACCGTCGCGACCTGGTCGTCGTCGCCTAACGTCGCCTCGATCTCGGACGCCAGCGGCCCACGCATCCAGTCGGCGAACGGCAGGACGAATCCCTGCTTCGGCCGGTCCCATACCTCGCGGGGCACCAGGTCGCTGACCGCGTCGACGAGCAGCGGTTTCGACACCCCGCGCGCGAGCTTGAGGGGATCGGCCGCCGAGAACGCGACCGCTGCCACTTCCCGGTCCACGTAGGGAACGCGGAGCTCGAGCCCGTGCGCCATGCTGAACACGTCCGAGTCGCGGAGCAGCGTATCCCGCATGTAGCCCGTGAGCTCGCGCCAGGACACCTGTTGCAGCAACGTCAGCCCGGCGGGTGCGGTGCCGATCCGGGCGGCGTGTTCGCCTGACAGCTCCGTCACGTGCCGCTCACCGAACAGGGTCCGTGACGCGAGGTAGGCGGCGTCGGCCGGCGACCCGCTGCGCAATCCGAGCGCGATCTTCGCCCCGCGCATCCCACCCACGCGGGCGGCGAGGCGTGCCGCCGCGGTCCTGGCCGAACCCGGGATGCGTGCATAACGAGCGAGCGCGCGCGCTCGCCGGAAGCTCGGGTAGCCGCCGAACAACTCGTCGCCGCCGA
>DASURJ010000460.1:0-19246 GCA_036280115.1 Gemmatimonadaceae bacterium | reverse complement strand
TCTCCACGCCATTCACGGTCCGCGAATGCCTTGGAGACAATCGCGACGCGGGGCGCCGCCAGGCCGTCCTGCGGCACGAACGCTCGCCCCGCGAGGAGCGGTATGCCGAGCGCCTCCAGGAAGCCGGGCGTAATCACATTGTAATAGGCGTTTGGCCGATCGGTGTCCGCGTACGTCTTGCCTACGGGTTCGTAGTCGGTCCAGGCGCAGCACGAGCGCACCGGGAGCCACGTCACGCCTCCCGTATGCTCGACCCCCGGCAGCGCCGCGAGACGTGTGGTCAACTGTTGATAGAATTCGGCGCGGGCAGTGTCGGTCGCATAGCGGTTGCCCTCGAGCGACAACTGGAACGTGAGTACCCGGTTCGGATCGAACCCCAGGCGCGCGGTACGCATCCGAATGAAGCTCTGGATCATGAGCGAGGCGCCAATGAGCAGCACCACCGACAGTACGAGCTCGGTAACGACCAGCGCGCTCCGCAGCCGGGCGCTCCGCGCGCCGCCGGTGGTGGAGCGGCTGTTGTCCTTGAGCGTTTCACCGAGTCGCGGTGACGACGCCTGCAGCGCGGGCACGAGGCCGAAGATGATCCCGGTGAGGATCGACACGACCATCGTCGCCCCGAGCACGCGGCCATCGACGTCGAACACCATCCAGAACGGCATGGTGTCCGGGAGCACGCTGATGATCACGTCCACGCCCCAGGCACCGAGGAGTACGCCGACGCCGCCGCCGATGAGGCCGAGCAGGATGCTCTCAGTGAGGAGTTGCTGCACGACGCGGCGACGTCCGGCGCCGAGCGCGAGGCGGACAGCGATCTCGCGCTGACGACCGGTTGCCCGTGCCAGCATGAGATTCGCCACATTGGCGCACGCAATGAGCAGCACGAACGCCACCGCACCGAGCATGATGAGCATCATTGGCCGCACGTCCCGCGCGATATTCTCGCGATGCGGCTCCATCCACGCCGTCCACCCCTTGTTCGTGTCGCCGTGCCGTTCCTCGAGCTGGCGCATGGTCGCCGCGATGCGAGCCTGCGCCTGGGCGACGGTGACGTTAGGTGCGAGACGGGCAATGAAATCGTAGTTGCGCCATTCGCGGTGTGCCTGTGCCTCGCCGGGCTCGAGCGGGAGCCAGACGTCCGCGAACTCGGGGAAGCGGATCTTCTCCTGTACGACGCCGACGACCGTGTAGGGTTGCCCGTTCACCGTGAGCGCCCGCCCGATGACCGAAGAATCGCCGCCGAACTTTCGCTGCCAGAGGCCGTGGCTGATCAGCATGACTTGGCCCGCTTCCTCCTCGTCCGGGCGCAGGTGGCGACCAAGTGCGGTCTTGATCCCCAGGAGCGGAAACACCGAGGCCGTGATACGCGCGCCCTCCACGCGTTCGGGCTCGTCGAGACCGCCGACGTTGTACGCTCGCTCGGCCACCAGGCCGACGTCGGTGAATGCCCCACCGGCGTTCCCGATGTCCACGTAGTCCGGATACGACCAGCTTCCCTCGAAGCGTCCCTCGCGAGCGAGCGTCGTGTAGACGTTCATCACCCGGTCGGGATCGGTGAAGGGAAGGGGCCGGAGCAGGAGCGTGTTCACTGGGGTGAAGACGGTCACGTTCGCCGCGATGCCAAGCGCCAGGCAGAGAATGGCCACGAGCGCGTAGCCCGGCGATCGGAGGAGCGACCGGACGGCGTAGCGGATGTCCTGGCGGATCGAGTCCATGCGCGGATTCTCGGATGTACCAATGGTACGGGGCGTCTGCGGCGGAGCGCCCTCGAGGTTACGGAGAGATTGTGCTGGTTTACGTCAGCTTCTTGAGCGACTCGGTTGCCGGCTTGAACGTGGGGTCGAGTCGGAGTGCGGTCTCGTACTCGGCCCTCGCGCGGGGCTCGTCCTGGAGTCTCTCGTGGATCATGCCCAGTCTCCAGTGCGCCGCGGCGAGTGATGGGTCGTTGCGGCCAGGTGTTGTTTTCAGGTACGCCTGCAATGCTTCGGTCGCCCGGGCGAGCCGTTGCCCGGACATCGCGCCGGTCTTCCCGATCTGAAACAGCGCGCCGTGCTCCAACGAGTCGGCCGCCAGCATGGCCTCGAACAGGTCGAACGCCTTCTCGAACGCACCGGTGTTCTGATAGAACACACCGAGCCGGTACTTTCCGACATGCCGATCGGATGGCTCCGCCGCGGCGCCGAGGTAGGCCTGTTCCGCGTCGGCATACCGCTTCTCGCGCTCATGGAGAGCACCGAGCTCGAGGTAGCCACGAAGCGCGTTTCGCTTCCGAATCTCTTCGGCCTGTTCCAGCGCCTTTTCCGTACTGCCGCCGAGGAATCCGGGGGCCTGGACGTAGTACTGGATCAGGTCGGCCCGAGCGTCGAGGTTCTCGGGATCGAGCTCGATGGCCCGCTGCCAGGCCGCCTTCGTCCGTTTCGCGAGTCCCGGCTGTCGCAACACGTTCGCCCGTTGCGCCTCGCGGCCTAACGCGCGCCCCAGCCAGAGGAAGTACGCCGAGTTCTTCGGGTCGAGCTTCGTCGCCGCCTCGAAGTAGTCGATCGCCCGATCGTGCTTTCGCTCCTCGAGCGCGATGCGTCCCAGGTAGAACGCGGCGCTGGCGTCACGGGCGTTCGCCTTGAAGGCGGGCTCGAAGACCGTCTTTGCTTCCCTGAACTTGCCCGCCTCGAAGAGGCGGAGGCCGTTCGCGTCCACGTCCTGGCCCGCGAGCAACCTGGGGACGAGCAGTATCGCGACCACGGTCGCGGCACGGGACTCGAGCCCGCGAGCCCGGCGCTGCCGGGTTCCCAGCCTCGAGTCCCGCGCGAGCGGCATCACGCCGTTTCCATGCCGGGCGTCGTCTCTTCCACCACGCGGCCGTCGAACAGGTGGATCGAGCGGTCGGCGTGGCGCGCATAACGCGGATCGTGCGTCACCATGCAGATCGTCGCGCCGCCACGGTGGAGCTCACGAAGCAACTCCATCACCGCCTCACCGTTCGTCGAGTCGAGGTTACCCGTCGGCTCGTCGGCCAGGAGGATGACCGGATCGCCCGCAACGGCGCGCGCCACGGCGACACGCTGCTGCTGACCGCCGGACAGCTGCGAGGGATAGTGCTTCATGCGGTGCGACATCCCGACGCGCTCGAGCGCGTTCTGCACGCGCGTCTTGCGCTCGGACGACGACATCCCGCGGTACGTGAGGGGCAGCTCGACGTTCTCGTACACGGTGAGATCGCCGATCAGGTTGAACGCCTGGAAGATGAACCCGATCTGCCGGTTGCGAATGCGCGCGCGGTCAGCGGCCGACAGCTTCGCGACGGGCTCCCCCGACAGGATGTAGCTGCCATCGGTTGGCGTGTCGAGCAACCCCAGAATGGATAGGAGCGTCGTCTTGCCACACCCCGACGGGCCGGCAATCGCGATGTACTCGCCAGGCCGAATCTCGAGATGAATGTCCGAGAGCGCGTGCGTCTCGACCTCATCGGTGTAGAAGATCTTCTTGATCCCTTCCATCTTGATCAGCGCTTCGCCGGAGGCGCCGGGCATCGAGCCGAGGGACGAGGGCGACGTTGCGGACTGAGTGGCCATGGACGGAGAGGTGAGGGTGAGCTTGGGGTGAGTCGTACGATGTCGTGGCGTTCCAACCATTACCGCGTCGTTGCGTCCACGGTTTCGCGCCCGAGGGATCTAACGGGAAAAGATGGAGCTACTGGATCCGGACTTTCGCGACATTGTCCCACTGCGACATGTCTGACACGATGACCTTGTCTTTCGGTTGCAGGCCGCTGACGATCTCGATCGTGCTCACCGAGCTGCGACCGAGCTTCACGTTCACCCGCGTCGCCGTCTCGCCGTCCGGGTCGAGCTTGAACAGCCCGACGGTGCTCTCGGCCTGACCATAGGCGGGCCGCTGGACGTGCATCACGTCGTCCAGCCGCTCGATCTCGATCACGCCGTCCACGCTGAGGTCGGCACGGGCACCGGGCGGCAGATTCGACTGCGAGTCGAACATCACTTCCACGGTGACGGTCCCGTTCACGGACGTCGGATCGACGCGGCTGACCTGGCCCTTGATGATGCCGGAGTTCGCCGAACCGCCGCCGGCGCGCGTGTCGATGTCCACCTTCTGCCCGATCGCGACGTCCTTCGCCTGTGTTTCCGGTACCCGCAGAACGGCCTTGAGCCGCCCGGGCTGCGCGACCGTCGCGAGCGTCTGTCCCGCCAGCACGTACTGACCGAGCTGCAACTCCTGTTGTCCGGTCCCGAGCGAGAGAAGCTGGCCGCTGTCGCCGGCGAGCACTCGCATGGAGGCGACGCGCTCCTGCTGGAAGCGAAGGATCGCGTTCAGCCGGTCGATGTTGGCGCGGGCCAGCTGCAACTGCTGATCGATGGCTTCGGTGTTCACCTTGAGGCGTTGCTCCTCGGCCGACAGGCGCTGCTCCGCCTCTGTCATCACGTCCTTCGCGCGGGCCACTTCCTGCGCCGACGCGAGCTTCTTCTCATCGAGCGCCTGGAACGTCGTGAAGTCGCGTTTCGCGTTCTGGAACGCCACGCGGGCGTTCGCCACGGCGGCCTCCTGCTGAAGTCGCTGCGATTCCAGCGACGTCTTCAGCGTGACGTACTGCTGTTCCGCGTTCGCGACGGCGCTCTGCGCGTTCAGCGCCTCGAGCTGGACGTCGGGATTGGTCAGCTCGAGGATGACGGTGGACGGCTCGACCGTGACGCCGGGACGGACCGGCAGCGCCTCCACGCGCCCGGCGGTCACTGCCACGACGTAGCGAATTCGCTCCGGCACCAACGTGCCCGGAGCGCGAACCTGACGGGTGAACGTCCCGCGCTGGACCGAATCGATCCACAGCGTGGCGCGATCAACGGACGGCGGACGCGCCTCGAGGTTGCCAAGCATCACCGTCGTGATCGCCAGAACGACCACGCCAGCGCCAATCATGATGTATTTGCCGCGCTTCTTGGGCGGCTCGCGCTTGATATCCAAGGTGCAATCCCTGAGAGCGTTCGATTGGACAAGAAGAAAGCACGAACAGTTCGAATGGTCCCAAAGGAAGGACCGTGCCACGGACCTGTCTGAATAACCCTATGGTATGCAACTACTTACGTGGTACGTCGGCTTCGGCTCAGCCCCGGCCGCGCCCAGATGTGGGAAGGGGTGTCCCATAACCGGACGGTCGGCCGCACGGCTGGCACGTGTCCAAACGCACGAAAGGCCGGTGAGGATTCACACCGGCCTCGAGTGTTCGCCGTCTACGGTTTCCGTGGGGGCAGGGTCAGCGAGCTGGCGGCTGGGTGCTATCGAGCGGAGTGGCGTCCGCGAGAACGCGCCGTCCGCCCCGCCACGAACGCACGAGCGGCGATCGCGTTCGCGAGAGCGACGTTTCGATCACGCGCCCCGCGGTGGTACTGGCGTGGACGTAGCGCCCGTCGCCGACGTAGATCCCGACGTGGGTGATTCGGCTACCCTTCCCGAACGTCAGCAGGTCTCCAGGGCGGAGCTGGGTGGTGTCTTTCGGTAGACCGGCGCCAACGGCTGCCTGCTGAGCGGCGGTTCGCGGCAATGCTACCTTGAGTGCCCCCAACACGTAGCGAACGAGGCCACTGCAGTCGAAGCCGCGGCCGGGTGTCGTGCCGCCGAGCTTGTAGGGTGTCCCGATCTGTGCGCGTGCGAGCGCCACAATCGAGTCGCGCATCGACATGGCCGAGCTGCTGAACGCGGCGAATGGTCGTGCCTCGCGCAACGCGTCGGCGTCGCCCTCGGTCTGCGCGTTCGCGCCGACGGGTGCGCACAACAGGAAGACGGCGCCCATGCGGGCGGCGGCTCTCTGCCATCGACGTTGTTCTGCGTCGAGCGATCGTGCCATGAGGATACGGACAGGGCTTGCGGCGAGCGCCGGTCGTGCTCGCGCGTCAACGTATCACTAGACACGCCGACTCAGCCATACCGTTGTCGCGTCGGGCTCGATCCTCGTTTGGCCGTTGGGTCAAAGAGGTCCGTCATTCCGAGCGTCAGCGACGAAGCGCGGTCGTCCCGGCCGAGGATGTCATTCCGAGCCGGGCACCCGCGAAGCGGGTGATGAGGAATCGCAGTCATCCGGGCAAAGAGGCCCCGCTACCGACCCCCCGCGATTCCTCGACTGCGGCGCCGGGCGGCGCCTCCGCTTCTATGAGGCGACATTTGTCAAGCCCCCTGCTTGTTAGGGCGCACGACGACTACACGGCCACCTCGCCGTTCGCGTCTGATGCTCCCGTTTGTGTGCCCGCCGACACCACGCCGGCGCGCCGGTGTCCCGCGTTCCTGGTGTTGCGTTGACCTCCTGCCCCCGCCACGCACCGACTGCCGGCCCTGGTCGCCGCTCGCCAGCCATCGAGCCCCCGGGCCCGCGGCGAGCTTCTATACGTGCCGGGTCAGCTCCCCGGATCACCAGATCGTGGGTGCGCGCGTGCGCGATTCGTGAGCGGCGTGAGGCGAGGGCCACCATCTCGGAACCGGTCTGCGTCGGCAGACCCGCGGAGTATCCACGTGCCCTCGGCCCAGCGCCGGTCAGCCGCGGCGCGGCGGCGGCTCGTATGCTCGTTAGGCTGCCCTCCGCGCCGCGAGCTCGGGTTTCAGCACCGCCCCGGCGGGCAGGACGCCATCCCGCAGGTAGCGCCAGAGTGCGACCAACACCTTCCGCGCCACGGCCACGATCCCGACCCGCTCGGCCGCTTTCCCGCGCCCCGCAAAGCGGCGCCGATACCACTGACTCAGCTCGTGCTGCGGCTGGTACCGCAGCCAGAACCACGCGAGCTCGACCGCCATATGCCGCAGGTACCGGTTGCCCGCCTTACTGATGCCCTGCTCGTGATGCGTGGTCCCACTCTGGTACGGCGTCGGCACGAGCCCCGCGAGGGCGCCCACCTCGCGCCCGTTCCGGAAGCGGCGCGGGCCGAACGCCTCCCGCACCAGCGTCGTGGCGAAGGCGTCGCCGATGCCGCGCAGCTGGACCAACTGGCGCATCTGCGCGCTCGCCGCGTCGGGGCCGTCGGTGAGTTCCCGGTGCCGCAGTTGCTTCAGCGCCGCGATCCGCGCCCGCAGCGCCTCGGCCGTCGCCCACTCCCGCTCGAGGCGCGCCAAGAGCGCCGGTGGCAGCGGCGTCCCGTCCCAGCGGCGCAGCGCGCGGAGCGCCGCCGGCACGTCGCCCGTCAGGCGCAGCGTCAGCCCCTGGGTCGCCAGCAGGCTGCCGATCCGATTCGTGAGGCGGGTGCGATCGTCGGTGGCCGCGCGCAGCTCGCGCTGCAGCTGCCGCGCGTCCTCGTCGCCGTCCTCGAGCACGTGGACGACGCGCCACGTGCGCCGGTCGCCCTGTTCGTAGCGCACCAGCATAAGCACCAGCTTCTCCGCGTCGAGCCGGTCCGCCTTGGCGCGGCGGGCGCGGCGGTTGACCTCGATGCTCGCCGCGTCGACGACACGGTTGCTAATCCCGCGCGCGCCGAGCGCCCGGTGCAGCCACGCGCCATCGCGGCCCGCTTCATAGCAACTCACCACCGGCGCGTCAGCCGGCAGCCCGAACCGGCGCTTGGCCGCCGCGATCTCCGCGGCCACCTGCTCGAGATCGCGCGCCTTGCTCACGCGGACCCGCGGCCGTTGCGCGAGCCCGGTGGTGAAGGCAAGCTTCCACGTGGTCTCCCCGAGTTCGAACGACATGTAGAGCGTCCCGATCATCGTCGCCGCCTGCAGGGCCGACTGGGTCGTCACGGTTGCCATGAGTTCTCCTCCCGAAGGGGTTCGGCAGGAGGGTAGCCGTGGCGGCCCGTTCCTGTTAGGCCACTCCCGGCAACGCCTACATACGATCTCGGAATGACAAGGGGCTCAGCCGGCACCCCTCCGCTTGGAATGACGCGACTCAGCCCTCGCCGCGGTACACGCATCCGGTCGTGCACGTCTCCCGCACCTCTACCTCGGCCAGACCCGGGAGCACCCGCGAGAGCTCGCGCCAGATCCATTGGGCGAGACGCTCGCTCGTCGGGTTCTCGAGCCCGGGGATCTCGTTGAGATACCGGTGATCGAGCCTGTCATGCAGAGGGCCGAAGGCGGCCTTGAGGTCGGCGAAGTCCATCACCCAGCCGCTTTCCTCTCCGACAGGGCCCTCGACGGTCACGCGCACGAAGAACGAGTGGCCGTGCAGGCGCGCACACTTGTGCCCCTCGGGAACGTTAGGCAGGCGATGCGCCGCCTCGAACGAGAACTCCTTGAACAGTCGCATCACCGGATGCCGAGCGCCTTGTGGGTCTGCACGCTGAGTCGCCAGCGCGGGTGCGCCAGGCAGTACTCGACTGCCGCTCTCGTGTTCGCGTCCACGTCCGGACCATCCATGGGTTGCAGGAAGAAGTGACGGAAGTCGAGTGACTCGAACCGCTCCGGGGGCGCGTCGCGCTGCGGATACACGAGCTTGAGCTCATCGCCGCGGGCCAGCACCACCGGCGCCGTGGACTTCGGGCTCACGCAGATCCAGTCGAGACCGGGCGGGGCCGGGCGCGTTCCGTTGGTTTCGACCGCGATCTCGAATCCAGCGGAATGCAGGGCGTCGATTGCTGGCGCGTCGAGTTGGAGTAGCGGTTCGCCCCCGGTGCATACGACGAGGGGGCGCGCACCGTGGCTCACGTCCCACGGCCACCGCTCGCTCACCGCGGCCGCGAGGGCGTCCGGTGTCGCATACTTTCCGCCGTCCGGACCCACCCCGACGAAGTCCGTGTCGCAGAAGGTGCACACCGCTTCGGCGCGATCCGCTTCGCGCCCCGTCCAGAGGTTGCAGCCGCTGAAACGGCAGAACACCGCGGGACGCCCGGTATTCGCCCCTTCGCCTTGCAGCGTGTAGAAGATCTCCTTGACCGTGTACGTCATTGGTCGTCACGCGTGGATCGCTTCACAGATGTCGACAGCGCTCGAGGGTCCGGCGACGCGTACGTGGCGGGATCCGCCGTCCCCGCCTCGCGAAAGCCGCGCAGCCGGAGCTGACACGCGTCGCAGTGGCCGCACGCCGCGCCGTCGACGCTGGGATCGTAGCAGCTCGTGGTGAGGGAGTAGTCGATGCCCAGACGCTGCCCGAGCTCGATGATCTCTCGTTTCGAGAGGTCAATGAGCGGGGTACGAATCGCGATCGGCGCGGTGCCCTCGACGCCAGCGCGCGTGCCGAGGTTCGCCATGCGCTCGTACGCGCGGATGTAGTCGGGGCGGCAGTCGGGATACCCGCTGTAGTCGAGCGCGTTGACGCCGATGAAGATGTCGCGCGCCCCGAGAACTTCGGCCCACGCGAGCGCGAACGACAGGAAGATGGTGTTGCGCGCCGGCACGTACGTGATCGGCACGCCGTCCGACGGCGACGGCGTGCCGTCGCTCAGGCGGTCCTTCGGGACGGGAGTGTCGCTGGTGAGCGCGGACCCGCCGAACATGCGAAGGTCGATGTCCGCGATCACATGTCGTCGAACGCCGTACCGCTCGGCGATACGGCGCGCGGCGTTCACTTCGTGAGCGTGGCGCTGGCCGTATCGAAACGTCAGGGCGTGAATGGCGAAGCCCTCGGCGGATGCGAGCGCCAGGAGCGTCGTGGAGTCGAGTCCGCCGCTGAGCAGGAGTACCGCGGGACGATCGGGCACGCGAGAGAGGGGGCAAGGGGGCGCCTCGACAAGCTAGCCGCCGCGTCGTTGCCGTGGTACGTATTACGGGTCGCACGTCGTTCGAACCGTCACTCTCCAGGACGGGAGTAACCCTGATGACGCGCGTTGCACCCTGGATCGCGCTCTTGGCGATCGGCGCGAGCGCCGGCTGCTCGAGGCGCGTGATGACGCCGTCGAGCTCGCCCGAACAAGATGCCCCGGCGATCACGGACGGTCGATCGCTCCTTGGCGTCATGCGAGCCCGGTACGACGGAGGATACTACCGGACGCTCTCGCTCACCCAGAACAACACCCAGTATGCCGGTCGCGGCGAGCGGAAGAGCCAGTGGCGCCGGCGCGTGTCGCTGCCGGGCAAGCTGCGGATCGACTATTACCCGTTGCGCGACCGGAGCGGCGTGCTGTTCGATGGGTCGCGGATTCACACGTTCGACAATGGCCGCGCGCTGGATACGCAGCCGGGCATCAACGCGTTTCTACTCCTCACGGCCGACGTGTACGTTCTGCCGGCCGAGCGGTCCGCGCACCTCGTCGACTCGCTCGGCTTCGATCTCACGACGCTTCGTCGCGACACGTGGGAGGAGCATCCGGTGTACGTCGTTGGCGCGGCCGCTGGCGACTCGACGACGAGCCAGTTCTGGGTGGACGCGGACAGCCTGATCGTGCGGCGGGTCGTGCAGAACGAGCGCGTCGGGGCGCGCGACATCGTGACGGACGTGCGCTTCACGAAATTCACCACCATCGGCGGTTTCACGATGGCGACGGAGGTACACCGCTATCGCGACGGGCGGCTCCTGTTCAAGGAGGAGTACGTCGATGTGCGTGTGGACGAGCCGATTGGGGACGAGGTGTTCGAGGCAGGGAAGTGGTAGAGCAAGCTATCAGCCATGAGCTATCAGCTATCAGCAACACGAGGATGCGTTAGGGGTCAGAGTCCTAACGCATCGTTTCGTTGCGTCGCGCCATCGGGCGGACGCGGAGGACGCGGCAACACCGGACGCGGGGAAGGCCGCGGAGTGCGCTTAGCGCCGATCGGGCTCGGCGCCCCGGGGCCGGTCGGAACAACGATGACGCGGAAAGGGCGAAAACGGCCGGATGACGGCTCCGCACCGTCGCCGCGTCGCGCAAGGTCCAAGCTCCGGCATCAGAGCGGAGCGGGTGATGAGGATGAGGGGATCCCGGGGATCACTCCTCATCCGGGACCCGCCCTCGCTCCAGGGCCGTGAATTGATAGGGGGAACAGCTTCCCGCAGCGGGTGACGTCCCGGCGGAGTTGTTTCCTCCCTCATTCACGCCCTGGTGAGAGGAACTCTCACTCACTCGGGACGATGTCGCTCATCCCCTCATCCCCCTCATCCGGTTTTTCAACCCTCCGTTCTGGATGCCGGCCCCGGTCCGGAAGCCCGGCAATCATCCAGCCGTTTTGGCCTTTTCCGCGTCATCGCCGTTCCGACCGACCCGGGCGCGCCGCACCAGACGCGGGGAGTCGTTCTCCGCGGCTCTTCCCGCGTCCGGTGTTGCCGCGTCCTCCGGGTCCTCCGCGTCCTCGGCGCCATCGGCGCCCGCCCGATGGCGCGACGCAACGAAACGATGCGTTAGGACTCTGACCCCTAACGCATCCTCGTGTTGCTGATGGCTGATGGCTATGTTTTCAGCCCCCCCACCAACTCCCTCAGCTGTGTCGATCCCGCGAGCAGCTGCGCCGACGCGGAGCTCATCTGCTCGCACGCCGCGTTCTGTTCCTGTGTCGAGGCACTCACCTGTTGAGCCGCGGCGGCGTGGCTCTCGGCGGTTCTGGCGATCGACTCGACGCCGCGGGCGGCAGTGGAGACGACGTCCACGTTCCGTTCCGCGGCTTTCGTGACGCTCGTGGCGGCATCGCGGGTCCGCTCGGCCGCCGCCGTGATCGTTCGCAGCGCCCCGTCGATGTCGCGCGATACGCGCTCGATCTCGCCCACGCGCGAGGCCCCCGCCTCCATTGCCTTGGTCGTCGTGCCGACGCGTGAGGTGACCACGCTCGTGAGGCGCACGACGTCGTCGGCCGCGGCCTGCGCCTGCTCCGCCAGCTTTCGCACCTCGTCGGCGACGACGGCAAACCCGCGCCCCGCCTGTCCCGCACGCGCCGCCTCGATGGCCGCGTTCAACGCCAACAGGTCGGTCTGCTCGGCGATGCGGCTCACGGACGCCACGAACTTGTTGATGTCCTCGGCCGTGCGGTTCAGCACCACGACCTCCGTGGCCGCCTCCTGCACCGACGCCCGCACATTGCCGAGGATCTCCATCGCGCGCTCGATCTCGGCGCGCTTTGCGCGGGCGGACTCCTCGATGGAGCCGGCAAGCGTGTTCACCACTTCCGCGCCAGACAGCACACCCTCGGCGCTGTCGCGAATCGTTCGCAGGGCGTCGTCGATGGACCGGAGCTGCTGAACCTGCCCTTCGGCACCGTTGGTGATGTCCGCCATCGAGGTCGCCATCTGGCTCGACGACGTCGAGATCTGCGTCGACACCTCGGACAGGTCGTGCGCCGACATCGCGACGTCCTCCGCCGTCATCGACGCGATCGACACGACGCGCGAGAGGGATTCCGCGGTCGAGTTCATTGCCGCGGCGAGGTCGCGGAACTCGCCGGGGAATTTGTCCGCCGTCCGCACTGCCAGGTTGCCGTTGCTCAGCTCGCGCGCGTGCGCCACGAGGTGTGCGAGCGGGCCGCTGATCGCGCGCACCGTATTGACCACGATCGCGAGCGCGAGGATCACGGCGAGAATCACCGCGACGATGAGAAGCCGCGCTCGCCGATCGTTTTCCTCGCGCAACTGCTCGGATGCCGCCGCGACCTTCGCGGCTTCGAGCGTGCTCAGATTCTCGAGGTCCGACAGGAGCGCGGTCACCTCGGCGCGTGCGCGCTCGACGAGCCCTCGCGCCGCGGCCTCGCGCCCGAGATCCGTGAGGCGATGTGCCGTCGCGTACTTGATCTCGATCCCGGAGAGTCGCGCGTCCACGTTCGCAATGAGCGTTACCTCTTCGGCGATCTGCCCGCGTCGCTTGTTCATCTCGTGCTGCACACGGTGCGTTTGCCAGCTCAAGCGCTGGAACTCGGCGCGGGCCGATGGGTCGCGGCTCTCGAGGTAAGCCGTTGCCGCCGACAGCTCGCGCATGACCGCCGCCGAGAGCCGCGCCGAGAGCAGCGCCTCATCCTGCACCTCGGCGAGCGTCCCGCGAATGACGGAGGACATGTCCGACAGTGCCGAGTGGCCGATCAGGCCGCCCGTGAGGATGAGCGCGATGAGGATGCCGAATCCGACGCGCAGTCGCTGGCGGATGCTGTCCAGCCGCAGGGACGGCAATCGGATCACTCGCGGCCTCCATCGTGCACGACGAGCGCGCCGTTCTGCACGCGCGTCATCACGAGCGGCTTCGACGCGACATCTCCCGTGAGCTCGAAGGCGATCTTCCCCGTGATGCCCTCGTACGCGCGGCCCTCGGTCATGGATGCGAGGTAGTCGCGAATCGCCCTTCGATCACCACCAGCCTGCTCGATGGCGGCCGCGACGACCATCGTGGCGTCGTAGGCCAGCGCGGCAAACCCGTTAGGGTCGCGCCCGAACTTCGCGCGAAACGCGCGGACGAACGCCTGGGCGTCGCGACGCGTGTCTTCGGCGGTGAATGGCGTGGCGACGAACACGCCCTCGGACGCCACCGTATCGGTGGTGATGCCGGTCCAGCCGTCGCCGCCGAGGAAGTCGGCCGCGAGTCCCTGGCGCCTTGCCTCCCGCAGAATCTCGAGCCCGGATGCCTCGCTGCCAGCGGCGAAGATCAGTCCAGGATTGTGCAGTCGGAGGTACGCGAGGTAGGGCTCGACCTCCTTGCCGTCCACCGCGACAGGCTCGAGCGCGGTGATCTCACCCTTGAACGCCCGGCGAAACGAGTCGGCGAGCCCGCGGCCGTAGCTGTTATTCTCGTAGAGGATCGCCGCCCTGGAGTGCCCCAGCGCCGTCGCGAAGCGCGCGAGGTCCTGCCCGTTCGCCGAATCGCTCGAGATCACGCGAAAGACCCACGACGAGAGCCCCGTCAGCTCCGGCGAGCTTGCGCTCGGTGAGACGGCGGCGAGACGCCCGTCATACACGCGGGCGGCGGCGACGGTCGCGCTCGAGTTCGCGTGGCCCACGACGGCCAGCACGCTGTCGGCATTCACGAGCTCCTGGGCGACCGTCGCGGCCCTCGCGCCGGTCCCTTCGTCGTCGACGCTCACGAGCGTGAGGCGGCGCGCGCGGATGCCACCGCGCCGATTGATCGTCTCGACCGCCAGCTCGGCGCCCTGTCGGCTCATCAGCCCGTATGCCTCGTTCGACGGGGAGGCTGTCGCGATGGTGTAGGTGTCTCCATCGCTCGCGCACGCCGACAGGGTCAGCATCGCGCAGGCTACCAGGCTGTTTCGCAGTGCGTTCACCGTTCTCGAGGGAGGTGGAGATGGGCGTCTGAAAGACGAGGCCGCTCGATCTCCGGTCACCGTCAGCGGCGCCGAGCGGAGCGGGAAACGCGCGCTGCACCCGTGGCCTGCCGTGTGCCACATGAGCCGGCACGTCATCGGCGGAGAGGCGGCAGTGAAGGTTCTTGTGACTGGCGGCACAGGGGTCGTGGGACGTGCGACCGTGGACGCGCTGCTCGAGCGGGGGCACGAGGTGCGGTTGTTCAGCCGCCACGCGGCAGACGACGTCAAGGAGTGGCCCCATCGCGTCGAGCCATTTCCAGGCGACGTCGCGAACGACGTGGAGGTCCGCGGAGCGACGGAGGGGTGCGAGGTGGTCATTCACCTCACCGCCATCGTCGCCGAGTCGCCACCGGACGCCACGTTCGAGAAGGTGAACGTCGGCGGCACGGAGCACCTGGTGCGAGAGGCGGAGCGGTCGGGAGTGCGGCGGTTCATCTACGTGTCGTCGCTGGGCGCCGACCGCGGCGACTCGCCGTACCATCGCTCCAAGCTCCGCGGGGAAGAGATCACCCGCACGTTTCGTGGCGACTGGCTCATCGTGCGGCCCGGGAACGTGTACGGCACCGGTGATGAGCAGGTATCGCTCATTCTCAAGATGGTCAGGGCGCTGCCGGTGGTTCCGGTGATCGCCGGCGGCGACCAACCGTTCCAGCCGATCTGGGCCGAGGATGCGGGGGCCGCACTCGCCCTGGCCGCGGAGCGCGACGATCTCGCGGGCCGCGCGCTCGAGCTCGCGGGGCCCGAGGTCACCACGTACGAGGAGATCGTCAAGCAGCTCGCCCGCATCACGGGGCGCGAGCCGCTCCGTGTGCCCGTGCCCGTGCCGCTCGCCTCACTCGCGCTCAAGGCGGCTGACGCGTTAGGCGCCGACGTCCCGGTGGACGTGGGTCAGCTCACCATGTTGAGCGAGGGCAACGTCGTGCAATCACCCGAGGGCAACGCATTGACGGCCGTGTTCGGGTTGCGTGGCACGTCGCTGTCCGAGGGGCTGCGCCTGCTCGCGGACTCGCAGCCGGAGTCGCTGCCTCGCGAGGGGGTCGGCGCGCTCGTGCGCAAGCGGTTCTGGGCCGACATTGCCGGGAGCCGGCGCGCACCCGAGGATCTGTTCGCGCATTTCGTCGCGCACTTCGCCGAGTGCACGCCGTGGGCGGTGGAAGTCGGCGCCGAACCGGGAACGCCTCAGGTCCCCGAGCTCGGCACAACGCTCACGCTCGCGCTGCCGCTTCGGGGGAACGTGCAGATCCGGATCGTCGAGCTCGACGAGCGGCGCATGACCGTGTGCACGGTGTCCGGGCATCCGCTGGCGGGTGCGGTGCGGTTCCTCGCGGAACAGCGCGGAGAGCTCGTGCGGTTCGAGGTGCAGGTGTTCGACCGCGCGTCGAACGTGGTCGATTGGCTGGTGATGAACCCCGTGGGCGCGCGACTGCAGAACGCGACGTGGCGGCAGACGGTGGAGAGCGTGATCAAGGAGAGTGGCGGGACGGCGCCGAAGGGTGTGGAGCAGTACTCGGAGAAGCTGGACGAGGACCAGGCGCACGAGGTGAACGAGTGGCTGGAGCGCCTGGTGGTTGCCCAGCGGCAGATGGACCACGAGGTGCGCCGGGAGACGCGCGCGGGCGACACGGTGCCTAACGCGCCGCGGGCGGGCGAGCCGTCGTACGTCGAGCGTCGGGAGGAGATGCGAGACGGGTGAGCAACGGGGGGCTCGAGCTGGGAAGCCAGCTGGTAGCTGGCGGGCTGCTAGCTGCAGCTGCGAGCTGGAAGGCTCCTGACAGCGGCTGGCAGCTGGCTGCCAAGCAGGGGGCCCGCAGAGGACACTAGGGGTCAGAGTCCTAACGCATCGTTTCATCGCGTCGCGCCATCGGGAGGATGCGGAGGCCGCGGCAGGGGCGGACGCGGGACGGGGCCGCGGAGAACATCTTGCGCGCCCCGGGTGCCGCGTGGCGGGCCGGTCGGAACGGCGATGACGCGGATAGGGCCGAAACGGCCGGATGAGGGGACGCGTCTCGCGCCACGTCCGGCATCCAGAACGGAGGGGTGAAACGGATGAGGGGGATGAGGGGATGAGCGACATCATCCCACGTAGGTCGAAGTTCCGCTCGCCGGAACGTGACTGAAGGGGGAACGGCTCCCCGGGATGTCACTCGCCCCGGGAGCAGGTCCCCCTCGCTTCACGGCTCCGGAGCGAGGGCGCGTCCCAGGCGGGGAGCGATCCCCTCATCTTCTCATCCCCTCATCCGTACCCCCCCTCCGTTCTGGATGCCAGAGCCCACGACCTCGCGCGACGCGGCGTCGGTGCAACGCCGTCATCCGGCCGTTTCGGCCCCTCCCGCGTCATCGCCGTTCCAACCGGCCCGAGCGCGCCGCGCCGTATGCCGAGGTGGTCTTTGCTGATAGCTGATAGCTGACAGCCTGTGAGCTGACAGGTCTTAGCTCCGAGCTAGGAAGCTCCTGACAGCGGCTGGCGGCTGGTTGCCAAACAAGGCGCCCGCGGCTTGGCAGCCAGCCCCCGGCCGCCGTTAGTAGCGAGCAGCCGCCAGCCTCAGCTAGCAGCGGCCAGCTCCCAGCTGGCCTGCCAGCCCGCAGCCCGGACGTTGCCCAGCGACCGCTACGTACTCGTGTCGCGCGGGGCGGAGAACAGCTCGAGCTGCTGACTCCGCTCCTCCCGGTCGGAGAGCGTGAGGATGCCCGATGGCAGCGCACGCGGAAGATGATCCGCGGTCACCACGAACGGCAGCGCACGCGCGAGGGGTACGCGCATGGCGCCCAGGTCCGCGACGCGCACGCGCGAGCGACGGCGCGTCTGGACGATCGCGTCGACCGTGCGTCGGCCGAAGCCCGGGACACGAAGCAGCTCCGCCTTGGTCGCGCGGTTCACGTCGACCGGGAACCGATCCGGGTTCCGAAGCGCCCACGCCAGCTTCGGTTCGATCGTCAGGTCGAGGTTCTCCGCGCCGGGCGGGGCGAGATCGCCGGGAGAATAGCCGTAGTCGCGCATGAGCCAGTCGGCCTGATACAGCCGCCGCTCGCGCATGAGCGGAGGTGCGTGTTCGGGGAGTGAGGTTCCGGCCGCCGGCACGGGGATATACGCCGAGTAGTAGATGCGGCGGAGCTTCTCGCGGCCGTAGAGCGATGCCGCCGCGAACAGCACCTCGGCGTCCGTCGCATCGCTCGCGCCGATGATCATCTGGGTCGTCTGGCCGGCGGGAGCGAACCGGCGCTGACCGCGCGCGCGGTGGTGCAGTCCGCTCAGTCCCGCGTTAGGCACGCCGGCGCGATTCGGAGTCAGGCGCGCGTCCTCACCGATGCGGTCGCGGATCACCCCCATCGCCCTGGTGATCTGCACGAGGGACTTCTCCGGCGCGAACCGCTCCAGGTCGGCCTGGCGCGGCATCTCGATGTTGACGCTCAGACGGTCGGCCCAGCGGCCTGCCTCCTCGATCAGCTCGGGCGAGCAGTCGGGGATGGTCTTGAGATGGATGTAGCCGAAATAGTGATGGGTCCGCCGAAGGGTGCGCGCGACCTTGACGAGCTGCTCCATGGTCGCGTCGGGGCTCTCGATGACACCCGAGCTCAGGAAGAGTCCGTCAATGAGCCCGCGCCGGTGATAGTCGAGCGTGAGCGCGACCACTTCGGCTGGCGTGAACCGCGCGCGGACGACGTCGCTCGACCTCCGGTTCACGCAATACGAGCAGTCGAAGATGCACTCGTTCGTGAGAAGGATCTTGAGCAATGCGAGGCGACTGCCGTCGGGGCCGGTGCTCTCGTAAATGCCCAGGTCGGCATTCGGGGACGTGCGGTTTGCATCGGCGACGCTGATAGCGCACGACGCATCGAACCGTGCCGCGTCCGCGAGCACGGCGAGTTTGGACTCGAGAGTCTGCACAGCAACTCCAGCAACGGGGCGCGCGGGAAGGCGCGCATACCAAATATAAACCGAAGGTGGCGAGCCATCAGCCGCCAGCTATCAGCAAGGCACACGGGCCGGCCTCGCCGCCGCCGCGTAGGAGTCCGAATACGGGCAGGCGTCGTCCGCAGGGGATACGGGTCGGGCGGATGAGAGGGATCACGGCCGATCCCTCCGCGCGAGGGAGGGCTGATCTCGCAGGGGCCAGAGGGATGACGGGAACGGCCCGCCAGGACGGTGGCGTCCCGAGCGGCCGTCCCCCTCTCTTTTTCAGGCCGCTCGAGAGAGCGACGCCGCTGCCGCGTTGGTCATCTTCGTCATCCCGTTCCATCCCGTCCGTCCCCCTCCTGCCGTTTCCCCACCTTGCCCGGTCGCGATCCCAGCCAAGGGAGATGAGCCCCGGAGACGAACATGGCTAACGCGGCGGCGCCGTGGATCGCGCAGCGGCGTGAAGGAGAATGAGGAACGGCCGTCGTCCCGTGCCTATCGATCCAGGTGCCAGGTAAGTGATCACGCGCTGCCGACGCGTGCGGGCTGCTGCTGCGTCAGGCAGTGCAGAGTGCCGAGCCCCCACACGAGGTCCACGGCGTGTATCCCAATGACTTCCCGATCGGGCATGAGCTCGGCGATCGTATTCAGCGCCACGCGGTCGTTGCGGTCGTTGAAGGTCGGGACGATCACCACACCGTTCGCGATGTAGAAGTTCGCGTAGCTCGCCGGGAGCCGTTCGCCGTTCATGAAGACCGGCCGAGGGTATGGTATCGTGACGACGCGGAGCGCATCGCCCGCGACGAGCTCGAGGCGTCGCAGGTTGTCCAGCGAGCGGCGGTGGTTCTCGTCGGCGGGATCCTCCTCGTGGGCGAGCAGGACCACATCCGGCGCCACGAAGCGGGCGATGTCGTCGATGTGGCCGTGCGTGTCGTCCCCCACGCACCCTTCGCCGAGCCAGATCGTCTGCCTGACCCCGAGGTAGACGCGGAAGATCGCTTCGTAATCCTCGCGCGAGAGGCCGGGGTTGCGGACCTGAACGTCCGACAGCAGGCACTCCTCGGTGACGAGGAAGAGCCCCTGGCCGTTCGTCTCGATCGCCCCGCCCTCGAGCACCACGCGCTCGCCCGTGTCGGGTCGCACGGGCTCGATGCGCGGCAGCCCGGTGATGCGTGCTACCGCTTCGCCGACGCGCTCGTCTCGCGTGTAGTTGTCGTA
>DASURJ010000459.1:0-6088 GCA_036280115.1 Gemmatimonadaceae bacterium | reverse complement strand
CGGCGGACTGTTGCGCACCAGTGGATTGTCGTCCACCTACTGCCTGGTGCTCCCCAGGCGTCCGCTGAGCGCCCACGTTCTGCGACACGAGCTCCGACTGACGGGCGGCGTCCGGACGATGGCAGTCGAGACACGTCGATCGCACGTGGCACGTCTCGCACGTTTGCGGGCGAGCACTCGCCTCGGTGCCATGCCGATCGGTCATGAACTCACGCGTGTGCGTGGGCGGCGGCTCACGCGTGACCTGCACGCCCACAGCCCGACCCGGCGTGGCGTTCGGGAGCGCGGCAATCACGCGAGGCGGAATGCCCACATGGCACGTCGTGCAGCTCTCGCGCGCGTGGCAGTTCGAGCACGTGGCGATTGCGCGCTCGGCGTCTCGCCCGTGCGTGCGGAGAAACGCCGGCGAGGCGTGACTCGGCGGCGCGGCGAGGGCCGCCGAGAAAGGCGGTGACCGGTCGTCGAAGGCGAGCGCTTGCACCGGCGGGAGCTCAGGCGCATTGACATGGCACGAGATACAGAAGTTCTGCACGTGGCACGTCGCGCAGCTCGCAGCAACGGCCTGTGGCGTGCCAGGAGCGCCAGGCCCGGTCGCCTGCTTACCGTGGCCCCCGAACACGAAGTCGGGCGCGTCGTGGGAGCGCGGTTTCGGGAAGCGCGCGATGTCTTCTCGTGTGAGGCCTGGCGCCCCGGCGAGCGGGACGTGGCAGGTTGCGCACGCTTCACTCGGCAGATCGACGTGCGGTGCCGCGTAGCCGTGGCAATCGATGCACTGCTGGACGACCGCGTTCCGAACCGCCATCCGCGGCGCGTGGCGCTCGTTATGACACGCCGCGCAGTTCCGCGTGAGCGCGCTGTCGGCGGGGGTTTTCGCCGTCACAGCCCGTGCGTGGGCGTCGTGCGCGAACCGGAGATTTCCGGCGCGCGGTCCGGTTCGCGGCTGCCAGGAGACGCGGCTTTCCACGACGCCATCGTGACACGCCACGCACTGGGTGGGTTCGGGCCAGATGGGTTGTGCCGCCTCGGTGATCCCCGCATGGCACGTGCTGCATAACGGGAACAGCTCGGCGTGCCGTGCGTGCCGGAATCGGTCCTGTGGCGGCGTGACGGGCCGGGAAGCCGTGCGTGACATCGATGCCCCGCCCGGACGCGCGTCGAGTGTTCGTACGCCGAGCACACCGCCAGCGACTGCACCGACCGCCAATGCCGCAGGGAGCAGGAGGCCGAGGGCGAGGGCGCGACCGAGACGCATCGGCTCCTTCATTGCCGTCGCGGCGTGGCCGGGGGCAGCGGCAGCCGATCGGCGTTCGTGCCGAACGTCAGACTGATGCCGGTACGCAGGCGGACCTGCGACAGCGACGACGAGCTGGCATCGGGGCGATCGCGCTCGTCATCGACGAACGCGACGTCGGCCCACACGCGCCGCTGTGTTCCCCGGGCACCGAGAACGCGCTCGGCCCGGCCGCCGATCCAGAGACTCGTGGCGTCGTAGTAGCGGAGCTCGAGCGGACGACCGACGGCGCCGCCGTAGAGGTCGAATGCGTAGAGATCGTTAGGTACCCAGCCCACCGCCACGTCGCCGAACCGGCCGGATGCGCCCGGGCCGCGCTCGATGCCGACGTTGGCGTCCACCGTCCATTGCGGAGTCAGGGTCATGGTGGCACCGGTGCTCGCGCGCCATCCCCGATCCTCCAACTGCGGGACGAGCGCCGTCGATACCTCCGCGTCCTCGTACCTGTACGCCTCGCCCCGAGCGTGCAGGGACAACCGCTGGCTCGCGCGGAGCTCGCCCGACAGGTGCACACCGTTATGCGGGACCGGGCTGAACGCACTCCAGAGCGTCCATAAGCTGAAGAACGGGCGATATCGTCGCGCCCCCGCCGACACCGCATACCGCGGACGCGCGTACGTGAGTCGCACGTCCGCGCTGCCGACGTGCCCTTCGGCGAGGTTGTAGTCCACGCCGCCAGTGACGCGAAGGGGAAGGCGCCAGGCGGGCGCCGCGAAAGACAACCCGGCGCGCTCCGAAACTATATAGTAGTCCTGCGGGTCGAGCTCTCGACGATACTCCGCGCGAAGGTCGATCTCGCGGAAAAGCCATGCCGTCTCGAGACCGGCGACGATCTGCCGGTCGCGCGGCCGCCATTCGTCGAGCGGATTGAGCGCCGGGCTCGACACCGGGAGCGCCGCCGCCTGCGCGAGCCCCCAGCCGCCGTAGCCGGTGACCTCGAGGGACAGGTCGTCGAACCGATACCTGAGCCACGCGCCGTCGAAGCCTAACGGCTCGAGCCGCGACGCGACCAGCTGGCGGCCCGCGCGCGCAACGAGCGACGTCCGCTGATACTCGAGGTACCCTTCGAGCAGCTGTCCCGCCGGGTCGGTCCCCGGCCAGACGTCATCCCCGCCAACGTCCGCGAGCAGCCGCCCGGTCGCACGAAACGTCAGTCCGGGGACGCCGAAGCCCCACAGGATCACGCTGGCAGACGTCGTGACGGGGATGCCACGGAGAACGGGACCAGGGCGATAGAAGAAACAGTACTCGCCCGCGCCACATCGAACCGCGTGCCCGTCGGGTGTCTCGAATCCGCCACTCGCGCCGGGGACCGCTTGCGCCGCGACGATGCTGTCCGACACGAGGCCGCGGAACGACACGGCCTGTGCTCGCGCGTCGACGCGGACGCGATAGCTCTGCGCCTCACCAGGGTCAGACCACGAGGCGAGGGCGAACGTGCCTATCGCAATGCGGATCGTGAGCGCGGCGCGGCGTCGCGTCATCTCGGCGGCGTGGTCAGCTTCGGGCGATACGCGCCCGGCTCAGCGAGGAAATGACATACGGTACATTGCTTCTGGTCGTAATGGTTCGTCGCCTGTGGCGTGTGGCAGGCCGCGCAGAAGTTTCGTGTGGGCGTGAGCTGCGCGATAGTTGCTCCGGTGTGGCACGCGTCGCAGCGCTGATGGGCTGCCTCGAGCGTCGGGTGCCCGACCCTCGCATCGGCGACAGCGTGACATGCCGAGCAGGTGCGGTCCACAACGTGATGGTCGGTGTGACAGTCCTTGCACTGGGCGATGCCCGGTACGGGCGCAAGCGTCACCGGGGTGGTGTGGCAGGCGAGGCACGTTTGTGCCGTGTGACGCGAATGCAGGAAGTCCACGGGCCTCGGCACGGGCTGGTGCCCTGGTACCGTCACGGTCATGGTCGCCGGCATTGGCGTCTCCACCTCGTTGGGCTGGTGACACGCCGCGCATCGGGCTGTGGTGGACGCCTGGTGGTGGCAGATCGTGCAGCCACGCGGTGGCTCGAACGTTAGGCGGTTATCACCGGAGGTCCGATGGCAGACGAGGCACGCCAGCCTCGCGTGCCTCGTGTGAGAGAACGTGTCGGCCGCGGCGGGGGGAGGCCACGCGACGGATATGTCCGCGTCGCCCGCGCCCGGCCAGTGACCGGTGAATCCGACCCCAGGCGGACCGAGCTCTCGGTCGGGACGACTGCGATCCCTCCCTTCGTCGCCGGGTGCCCGCCGAAGGCGGGCGGGTCTCCTCAGGGCAGGCGCTTCGCTCGAGATGACAGCCGAGCTCGGGATGACCGAGGAGCTCGGGATGACACGAGGGCTCGGGG
This sequence comes from Gemmatimonadaceae bacterium, assembly GCA_036280115.1. GTDB lineage: Bacteria > Gemmatimonadota > Gemmatimonadetes > Gemmatimonadales > Gemmatimonadaceae > JAJKIV01. The sequence continues at coordinate 2,472 of DASURJ010000459.1, read as the reverse complement.
TGAGCACCGGCGCGTGGCTCGTACGTCGAAGCGCCCGCGTCGTGTCGAACGGCATCGGGGGGCGCGCGGTGCCCCGGCTCCGCACGTCCGCGTGACATCCCGCGCAGTTGCTCGCGTCGACTCTCGCGCTGTGCGGCGCGTGGCACGTCAGGCAGTCCTGCCCCACTCGGCGGTGCGCCGCGCCAACGTGGAACGGTTCCTCGCGCCAGTTCGAGTGACACCCCGATGTCGTACACGTGGCGGCCGCTGCCGCCGGCGTCTCCTGCGTGTGCGGGTTGTGGCAGGTACCGCACTTCGCGCCGTGCGGCTCCTTCGCCGCGTCGAAGTCGCCGAGGACCCGTTGCATCTCGTGGCAGCCGAGGCATTGCGACTGGCCGGGGACGAGCGTGCCTCGCGCCGAGTCGGTCGTGGCCAGCGCCGGGACGTCGGCGGTGAACTCGTGACAGCTCGTGCAGTGGCGGACCGTCTGCGTCGCCATCTTGCCGAGCACGATGTCCGTCTCACTCTGCTCGTGGCACCCGCTCTGGCCACACGTGCCGCTCACGGGCCTGAACCGATGCACCTCCTCCCCGTGGCAGGTCACGCACTGCACGTTCGCGAGCGCGCTCGAATCGGACTCGAGGTGCACCCGATGTCCCGCGGTAGACGCGACGCGTTGCCACCTGGCGGTGTCGCCGGTAACGTGACACGTCTCGCAGATCTGGTTGGGCACTGTCGCGTGCTCGCCGATCTCCTCCGGCCGCTCCTTCACCCAGAGATAGAGCTGCCGTGCGCTCGCCATGAGCGACTGCTGATGACAGTCGTGACATGACAGCTCGGCGTGCTCGTTCTCGGCGTTGCCGAACTTCTGGAACGCCGGATCCATCACGTGACACCCGGTGCAAAAGTCGTTCGAATGCTGGGTGTAGTTCCACGTGGCGGTCCCCATGCTGACCATCGCCGCCACCAGCACGAGCGCCCCGATGCCGAGCGCCACCGTGACGCCGCGGCTTCTCGTCGTGAGCCAGGCGCGGATGGCCTCGCGGTGCCTGACGAGATACCACAGGAGCGCGATGCCGACGACGACGGCGAGGATGATGCCGCCGATCTGCACCCAGGGCGGGACCGCGTTCAACAGGAAGCGTGTGACCGCGGCGACGCCGCCCGGCAGCGGGGACTCGACGACGACCGAGTCCAACGGCGTCACTGGCGTCGCCGGCGTCTGCTGCTGAAGCGCCGTCCCCCAGTAGCCAACCGGGGCGACGGCGCGCGCGTACAGTCCGTTCACGGCGTGCCGCGCGCCGGACTCACCGAGCGACGCTCGTGCGCATGACGGGGTTCGCGTGACCCGTCCCCTGCGCCCGTCCCGCGATCGCCGGAAGGCCGTAGTGGCTCTGGATGTAGTCGATCGTCGACCTGAGCAGTGCCTCGCACAGGAACGGGTTGTGGACGCCCTTCGAGTTGTCCGAGTTCGACTGGCCGTATTCGCCGCAGAGACGCGCGTTGAACTCGGCGCCCTCGGCCGGCGTGATGGCGTTATCGCTCGCGCTCCACTCGTCCGGCTGTGACGCGCGCAGGGTGGGCAGCAGGCCGGCGTCGGTCGGCGCCGCCTGGAGGTTCCGGTCGTTGTTCAGGTTCTGCCACAACTGGTCCGTCAGGTCCTTCATCCGGGCGCGTACGTTGTTGAACAACGTGGCCGCGACCTCGGCGTTCCCGTGGCACTGCGCCGACGAGCACGACTGCCACGAGCGCGCGGTCGCTGTGTACGCGCAGTTCTTGTCGGCCGTCGGGATGCCCTGGGCGTCGAGGCACGGGATGGAGGCGAACAGATGCCCGGTCGCCTGGAAGACGAAGTCGCCCGTGATCTCGTCGTTGACGGTGAACTTCGTGACGTGACAGCCGGCGCAGAGGCGCGGGTTCCGGTCGGTGGCGTGCGAGCCGAAAATGCGCGCGGTGTCGTAGGCGAAGCCTGGCGGGCGCCACCCCGCGTCGCCGAGGAGCACTGCACCTTGCGGCGCGTGCGGGGAGGTCGTCGCCGGCGGCGCCGGGTCGGCCCGGCGAATATGACACTTCATGCAGAGGTTCTGCTCGGGGTCCTGTGATTCGATCGGGAAGCGCAGCTGGGCGGTGTTCTCCGAGCCGTGCGGGTCGTGGCAGACCGCACAGGGGGCAGCCGGCTGTGCCGCGTTCGGGTCGCCTTTCTCGACGTAGTTCGCTTCGATCCCCCAGCGGGCGAGCGCACCGCGCCCCTCGTGACACCCGACGCACGACGCGCTCGTAGAGTGCGGCGGCGCGGCATGGGCGGACGCGGCCCACTCGGTGGCGAATGGGTGGTGCGCTCCGGAGTGGCAGTCGCCACAGTTCCCGTTCCCGGTCATGCTCAGCTTCGCGAGCGGCCTAACGAGATTCCCCTGCCCCACGCCTTCGACGTGCGGCAGCCCCGCGCCGTGACAGCTCTCGCACTGGACGTCGAAGTACTCGTCCTCCTTGACC
>DASURJ010000458.1:0-14503 GCA_036280115.1 Gemmatimonadaceae bacterium | reverse complement strand
CCTTCAGCGCGTCCACGGGGAGCCGGCGGCTCGACCAGAGGGCCGGGGCAATGCCGAACAGAAGCCCACTCACCGTCGTGATCGCGAGCACGTAGGCGAGCACGGTCCAGTCGAAGTCGAACGTCGAGACGCGCAGCATTCCCGGCGGCTGGAGGGACTGGAGGACACGCGTGCCCCACCAGCCTAACGCCACGCCGGCTGCGCCACCGGCCGCGGACATGACGAGGCTTTCGGCCAACGCCTGTCGAACGAGCCGGCCTCGCCCCGCGCCGAGCGCGAGCCGGAGGGCGGCTTCGCGCTCACGCCCAGCCGCCTTCACCAGCATCAGGTTACCGACGTTCGCGCAGGCAATGAGCAGCAGCAGCGCCACTGCCCCGAGGAGAACGAGCAGCGGGAGTCGGGTGTCCCCGACAAGGAACTCGTGCAGCGGGGTCATCCCGGCACCCATGTGCACGTTCGTCGCGGGGTAATCACGCTCGAGTCGCGCCGCCACCGCCTGTAGTTGCGCGTTCGCCACGTCGTACGTGACACCGGGCTTCACGCGCGCGACCACACTGAGCCAGTGTGCGCGCCTGAAGAACACCTGCTGCCGGCTCTCGGGGTTCCACCCCCACGGTTGCCAGAGGTCCACCCGCTCGTTCGGGAAGGCGAACCCCTCGGGCATGACCCCCACGACCTGCACCGGACTGCCATCGAGCTCGATCGTGCGTCCGATGACGCGCGGGTCGCTGCCGAAGCGGTCTCGCCAGAGGCGATGCGACAGGACAGTGACGCTCTGCCCCGTCCGCCACGTCTCGGCGTCCGTGAATACTCGGCCTAACGCCGGCTGCACTCCAAGGACCGAGAAGAAGTTCCCGGTCGTGAACGTTGGCTGTACGACGAGCGGATCGCCGGCCTTGGACAGTGTCGAGGTGCCGAACGAGTCGGTGTACCCCATGACGTCCGCGAACCCGTCCACCTGCTCGCGCCAGTCGAGCATGTTGGCGGGCGCCACGACCTGCTTGTACCACCCCTTCTCCGGGTTCTCCTCCCAGAGCATGTACAGCCGATCCGGGTTGGCGTATGGCAGCGGCCGCAGCACCACGGCATTCACGGCGGAAAAGATGGCCGTGTTCGCGCCGACGCCGAGGGCGAGCGTGAGGATCGCGGCGGCGGTGATCGCGGGCGTGCGCCGCATCGTGCGCCACGTGTACCGCGCGTCGGCAACGGCGTCCTCGACCGGGCGCGCCGCGTACACGTCACGGTGTGCCTCGCGCGCCTGGGCGAGGCCGCCGAACTGAACGAGCGCCTGGCGCCGTGCCTCGTCCGGCGCCATCCCGAGTTGAACGTTCTTCGCCGTTTCCTGCTCGAGATGAAAGCTGATCTCGTCATCCAGCGCTCGCTCGGTCGCGCGCGGGAAGAGCAGCGCGCGGGCCCGAGCGGCCAGCCCTTTCACCAGGCTCATGGTCACTCCGCGGATACCGGACGGCCAGCGAGGCCACCGGCGAGTACGTCGTCAGGTGGTCTGCAGAATGAACTCGACCGCCTCGACATAACGACGCCAGCTCGCGGCTTCCGTTCCGAGCGCGCGTCGTCCGGCCGCCGTCAGCCGGTAATACTTCGCACGCCGGTTGTTCTCGGTGGTCCTCCACTCACTGTCGATCCAGCCCTTCTGCTCCAGACGCTGAAACGCAGGATACAGCGAGCCCTGGTTCGCATCGAGCACGCCTCGCGAGAGCTGCTGGATGCGCTGCCCGATGCCCCAGCCGTGCATGGGCTCGAGCGTCAGCGTCTTGAGGATCAGCAGGTCGAGCGTACCACGCAGAACGTCGTTGTGTGGAGCCTGCATGCCGAGGGAGATGAGGTCGTTGCCTTCTGTCGGGTTCCTAGAGAAGATAGAACGGCCTTTTGTCGGAAGTCAAGAGAAGCGAGGCTACGGCGTTGGTTTTCGCCCCGAGGCTTGGCGGCCGGGGATGGGCAACCGACGACGACCCAGTACTGCCCGTCCGGCCGCGGAGCGTACCGTGCTGGCCGCCTTGCGGCAGGCCCGCCAAGTCCCTGACGTCAGTCGATCACATCACGTCGACAGGCATGGGAACGGGATCTCTAGTCGCCCGACGTCCGTGTCTGCTCGAATCCCACATTCGGATGGTCGACCACGCGCCTAACGCCAGACAGGTTTCTGATGAACCAGCGACCGCGCGCCGAGCTCAGATCGTCGTACCGCACGCGCCGACTCCCCGCACTTGCGTGAATAATGCGGCCGTCGCCGACATAGATCGCGACGTGCGCCGTCCGGCCACGCCTCGTCCTGAAGAAGAGCAGGTCGCCGGTTCGCAGCGAGTCGAGTCCACCGACGATCGTGCGACCGACCTCGGCCTGCTCTCGGGCCGTGCGCGGAAGTGCGACGCCGTGCCGCGCGAAGACGTAGCGAACGAAGCCCGAGCAATCGAACGCACCCGGACGCGCGCCGCCGAACTGATAGCGGGTACCGAGGTACCGCGCCGCGGTGGTGAGCACGCTGCGCGTAAGCTCCACGCTCGTGGTGGCTGACATGCCCGACGACAACGGCGGGGCCGCGACCGCGTCCGCCGACCCCGCCTCGGGGCGGGTCGCGGCGGCAAGCGATCGCGCTTTCACGCTATCGGTGCCCGCGGCGGACACGGCCGCGAGCGAAGCGAACGAAATGACCGAAAGAGCTGCCAGCATTGGAGTCGCCTCAGGTTGACTGCGACTCCACTCGAAGGCAGCCCTCGCACCGGACGCGGATCACGTTTGGCACGGCGATCCGCGACCCAACTCGCAGTGACCCATCTAACCGCCGCGACGACGCAACACCGATCGTTGCCGCCACGCGGCGCGACGTACGCGCGCAAGCACTGGGAAGCCTGACGGGGTGACTACTTTCGCGACGGCCAGGAACGGTTCGGCGTGCGTCAGTCCGAACGCATCGCGGTCAGTGGGTCGATTCGCGTCGCGCGCCGTGCCGGGATGACGCAGGCGACGACCGCGACCGTCATGAGCACGAGGGTGACGCTCGCGTAGGTCGCCGGATCCGTTGCGCCGACGCCGTACAGGAAGGCCGTCATCAGTCGCGTGACGAGCAGGGCACCGGCGAGTCCTGCTGTGGCTCCTAACGCCACGACCCTCATGCCCTGCCCCACGATCAGGCCGATGACCGCGCTCGGCGTCGCGCCGAGGGCCATCCGGACGCCGATCTCGTGAGTACGGCGCGACACGGCGTAGCTCACCACGCCGTAGATGCCGGCCGCCGCAAGCACGAGCGCCACAGCCGCAAACGTTGCCAACAGTGCCAGCGTGAGCCGCGGTCGCGCGGTCGCCCCGTCGGCGACGCTCGCCATCGTCTGCACGTCCGTGACGGGCACGCCGCGGTTGATCGACCCGACGGCGGCGCGCACGGCCGGCGCGAGGGCGGCGGGATCGCACCGCCACTCGGCGCCGCAGGCGGCACGCACCACGAGCGTCATGTACGCCACGTGACCGCCCTCCCCCTCGAGGTATTGGCGCGTCTGCAGGTACGGTAGGTACATCTCCTCTTCAGGAGGCGCCGCCCAGTCAGCCCGAACGGCGTTCTTCACGACACCGACGACCGTCACCCACGCCGGATCGGTCGACCCGGGGTCGAGGGTAATGCGCTTTCCGACCGCGTTTTCGTTAGGCCAGTGACGCTGGGCGAACCAGTCGTTGACGACCACGACCGGCGTTGTCCCCAGACGATCGCGGTCGTCGATGGCACGCCCGCGCAGGACGGGAAGCCGCATGACGTCGAAGTAGCCGGGGAACACCACGCGATACACGGCGCGCGGTTCCTCGCCAGGGCGCGGCGCCGGCCGCCCTTCGATACCGAAACCGAAGCCCCAGTTGTCACCACCGATCGGTAAATGGTTGATGAAGCTCGCCGACTCCACGCCGGGAAGTTGGCGCACCCGCTCCAGCGCCGCCGTATAGAACGCCGTTCGCCGCGTCGGAGCCGCCTCGACCGTCCCTCTCAGCGTGATCACCGCCGACACGACCCCTCGCGGGTCGAACCCGGGGTCGATGCCCCGAAGCGCGATGAAGCTGCGGATGGCGAGCCCCGCTGCCGCGAGCAGCACGAGCGCCAGTGCGATCTCCGATCCCATGAGCATCGCTCGCAACCGGCCGCGCTGCATGCCCTCGGTCGACCCGCGCGCGCCATCCCGCAGCGCATCGGCCACCTCCGCACGCGAGACGCGTATGGCCGGGAGCAGCCCGAACGCGAGCCCCGTCGCGAGGGAGATGAGGGCCGTGACGGCAAGCACGCCGCCATCCAACACGACACTGTCCGCGCGCGGAAGGCTGCCGGCGCTCAGGGCGATGAGAACGCGGAGGCCGTAGCGTGCCAGCAGCACGCCGACCAGGCCACCCGCCGCGCCAAGCACGGCGCTCTCGGTCAACATCTGCCGGACGAGCCTCCGACGACTCGCGCCGAGGGCGAGCCGGACGTGCATCTCTCGCTGGCGCGCCGACGCGCGAGCGAGCAGCATGTGCGCGACGTTCGCGCACGCAATCAGGAGCACGAAGCCCACGGCGCCCAGGAGCACGAGCAGGACTGTTCGGACGTCGCCGACGACCATCGTCTCGAGCGGTGTCACCACCACCTCCCGGTTCGTGCCAGGGAACTCACGCTCGAGGGTCCCCGTGATGGACGCGACCTGCGAGCGCGCGGCGTCGATCGTCGCGTTAGGCGCGAGTCGGGCGAAGACACGAAGACTCGCCCCGCGACGACTCGTCGCCCGCTCGCCGAACGTGAGCGGGCTCCAGACCTGGACGCCTGTCGCCCAGAACATGGGGAAATCGAACCCGCGCGGCATCACGCCGATGACGCGGTACGAGACGCCATCGATCACGAGCTGTTGGCCGAGCACATCGCGACTCCCGGCGAACCGGCGTTGCCAGTAGCCCCACGCCAGAACGGCCGGTCGCTCGGCGCTCGCCACCTCGTCGTCGGGAACGAAGATGCGCCCGAGGATCGGGCGCACGCCCGTCATGTGCAGGATCTCCGCGGTGACCCGGAGCCCCTGCACGCGCTCGGTGATGTCGCCAATGACGTTGCCGCTCCAGTACTCGGCCGCTCCCATGGACGAGAACGTCGTACTGTGCCGCTTCCAGTCGAGATAGTTCGCCGGCGCGACAGGGTCCTGACCGTAGTGCAGCAGCGTGACGAGGCGATCGGGCTCCGCGTACGGCAGGGGTCGGAGCAGGACGCCGTTGACGACGCTGAAGATCGCCGTCGTGGCGCCTATCCCGAGACCGAGCGCCGTGATCGCGACGATCGTGAAGGATGGCTGCTTGATGAGGGTCCGCGCGGCGTAGCGGATGTCCTGCGCGACGGTCTCGAGGAGGGCGCCCGCGCGCACGTCACGGTGGAAGAACATCGATGATCGTTACCCGTCGAGGATGAGCGGGCTACGGATAGAGATTCGAGAATGCGTGTGGCGCAATCGACCTGCTATCAGACACAGGCTGCCTCGCGACCGTTGCGTCGTCGCTCGCGCCGGTCACCTTCGCCATCCTGTCCATCCTGTCCATCCTGTCTTCCCGCCGTTTCAAAGACCGGTCGCGATGCTCGGACGCAGCCTAACGAAGCAGGTCGCGTAGCATCGCCGCGAGCAACACGCGGAGCGGCCGATCCTGCCATCCCGACCCGCCGCCCGGGCCGAACCATTCACCCGGAGCATCTGTCCAAGCCACAGCATCCACCTCCCGGTTCAGTCAATGGACACGCTCCTCGCTGACATCCGGTTCGCCGTCCGCGGCCTCGTTCGCGCGCCTACGTTCGCGCTCACTGCCATCCTCGCCCTCGGCCTCGGTGTCGGCGCCACGGCTGGCGTGTTCAGTCTCCTCGAGGGCGTGGTCCTGCGACCGCTTCCCTATCGGGAACCTGATCGGCTGGTCACCATCTGGGACACGAACCGCGAGAAGGGGCTCACCCACGAGCCGATCTCGCCAGTCAACTTCGGCGATTATCGCGCGCTCGACGCCGTGTTCGAGAGCGCCGCCGCGTGGTGGCGTCCCGAGCTCAACCTGACGGATGACGCCGGCGATCCGGTCCGTGTGTCGGCGGTCGAGACGTCCGAGAACCTCTTCGATGTCCTTGGCGTGAGACCGCTCCTCGGTCGCACGTTTCCGGTTCATCCACTCCTGTTCGGACCGGAGAGCGAAGCCATCATCAGCCACCGGCTCTGGCAGACGCGGTTCGGCGGTGACCCGGCGGTGCTCGGGCGAGCCGTTCGACTCAACGGGTATCCCTACACCATCGTCGGTGTCATGCCGCCCGGGTTCGCGTTTCCCGGCGACACGGACCTGTGGCAGCAGCTTCGGTGGGACCTTCGTCGTCACAGTCGCGGTGCGCATTTCATGGAGTCGGTGGCGCGCCTCCGTCCTGGGGTCGCGCCCGAGCAGGCCAACCAGGCGTTGGCCGTCCTCGCCGCTCGTCTCGGTAACGAGTTCAAGGCGACGAACGCCGGATGGATACCGCGCGCGATCCCGCTCGATCACGACACGGCCGGTGTCTTTCGTCCCGGGCTGTTCGCGTTGTTCGGGGCGTCGTCGCTGCTGCTCTTCATCGCGTGCATCAACGTCGCGAACCTCCTGCTCGCGCGCGCGACCGCTCGGCGACGCGAGGTCGCGCTTCGGGCCGCTATCGGTGCGAGCCGGCAGCGACTGGTCAGGCTCTTTCTCACCGAAAGTGCCGTCCTCGCGATCGCAGGCACCGTCGTTGGCGTCGCGATAGCCGTGGTGAGCGTGAAGGCACTCGTCGCGGCGTCCCCCGTCCGCATCCCGCGCGTGGATGGCGTCGGCGTCGACGCCACCGTGCTCGTGTTCGCGTCGGCCGTGACGGCGCTCACCGCGCTCGCCTTCGGCCTCGTGCCGGCGCTCCTCATGTCGCGCGCGGAGCTGCAGGACGCGCTCAAGGACGGCAGCAAGGGCAGCGGGTCTCGCGGCCGTGTCATGCGCAGCACGCTCGTCGTGGCGGAAGTCGCGCTCGCGGTGATGCTGCTCGCTGGCGCCGGGCTCCTGGTGCGGAGCGTCGCCCAGATGCTGCGCGTCGACACCGGGGTGGACCCGGAGTCGGTCATCACCGTTGACATGCAGCTCCCCGACGTCTCGTACGGCGAGTGGGAGCGCGTCGAGCAGTTCTACAGCTCGCTCACGCGCTCGCTCGCCGGGCGGCCGGAGGTGGTCGCGGCCGGGCCGACGACGTTTCTTCCGCTCGCCGCGGGGTGGCGACTCCCGTTCGTCGCCGCAGGCTCGGCGCCGGTTCGGGCCGGCGATGAGCCCACGGCGCAGGTCCACTCGACGGACGCCGGGTACTTCTCGGCAGTGCGCGCGCCCATCCTGAGCGGGCGCACCTTCGACGCGCACGACGATGCCACATCCGTCCCGGTCGTGATCGTGAACGAGACGCTCGCGAAACAGGTCTGGCCCGGAGAGAGCCCCGTCGGCAAACGTCTGGTCGTCACCGTGCGTCAGATCGGCCCACTCGGCCGCCGTATCGTGCAGGGCGACGAACACGAGGTGATCGGCGTCGTGGGCGACGTTCGCAACACGTCGCTGCGGAACGCGACCGAGCCGGCCATCTACTTCACGCACCGACAGTTCCCGTCGCGGAAGATGCAGGTCGTCATTCGCGGCCGCGGCGATGTCGCGAGCCTCACGTCCCTCGTACGCGAGGAGGTACGGCGTCTCGACGCGTCGGTGCCAGTTGGTGGGGTGAAGACGATGGACCGCGTGCTGTCGACCGTCGTGGACCCGCCGCGATTCGTCATGATGCTCATGACCGCGTTCGCGACGTTGGCGCTCGTGCTGGCGGCCGTCGGGATCTACGGGATGCTGAGCTACGCCGTGAGCCACCGGCGGCGCGAGTTCGGGATTCGGCTGGCGCTGGGTGCGCGTCCCTCGGGCGTGCTCGCGCTCATCGTGCGCGAGGGGCTGACACTCGTGATCGTGGGGTGCGCGGTCGGCCTGGTCGGCGTCTATCTCGCGGGCCGGTCGCTCTCGGGTTTCCTGTTCGAGGTGCGGCCCTGGGACCCGACAACGCTCGGTGTGGTGCTCGCCGTGGTACTCGGCGTGGCGACGCTCGCGTGCCTCATTCCGGGCCGAAGAGCGTCGGCAGAACATCCCGCTCGCGCACTCCGGACCGATTGACGGCGCAAGAGCTCGACGGCGCGAAGTCCCGAACGGCGGCCGCGCGTGTCCGGTTCGTCACATGGTGTCAAACCGCCTTTCCGGACCGGATGTCGAATTAGCGACCCCTACAGACACTCGCTCCGTATGTCGATCACCGAGCTCCTCAGCGCCGCCCGCTCGCTCCGGCGAGCGCCACTCGTCACCGCGTCGGCCATCCTCTGTGTCGCCCTCGGGATCGGCGCGACCGCGGCGCTGTCGAGCGCTATCAGCCGCGCGCTGCTGCAACCACTGCCTTTCCGGGATCCCGAGCGGCTCGTGACCGTGTATCGCACGACGCCGCACTTCGACACCGGCCCGTTCTCCCCCGCGAACTACATGGATCTCGCGCGCGATACGCGACAGCTCGAGGCGCTCGCGGCAATGACGCCGACGTCGATGCTGCTGCAGTTGCCGGACGAGGCGGTCCAGGTAAGCGTCAGGCGGGTGACTGGGAACCTGTTCCCCATGCTGGGGGTTCGCGCTCTGCGCGGCCGTCTCCTGGCGGTGGCCGACGACCGGCCGGATGCACCGAACGCCGTCGTCATCGGGGAGGAGCTGTGGAACGAGCGGTTCGGGAGCGACGCAGCGCTGGTCGGGAGGGCGGTACGGCTCGACGGCGAATCGTTCACCGTCGTGGGCATCGCGCCGCGCGAGCTCGGCATCCCGCACGGCGCGCAGGTCGTGCGGGCGCAGGTGTGGGTACCAATGCGATTTTCACCGAACGAGCTCGCCCAGCGCCGCAGCAACTACCTTCACGCGTTGGGCCGGCTCGCCCCCGGTGCAACCGTGCAGTCGGCGCATGCGGAGCTCGTTCGCCTCTTCGACGGCATCGCGGCGGTGAACCCACTGCTGCGTGGCGAGCAGGTGCGAGCCCTGTCGCTCGCGGGCGAAGGCGTGCGCACCGTGAAGAAGCCGCTCCTCTTGATGTTCGGGGCGGTGTCGATGGTCCTGCTCATCGCCGCGACGAACGTCGCGAGCCTGCTGCTCGCTCGTGCCGTGCAGCGGCGCCGTGAGCTCGCCATCCGGTCAGCGTTAGGCGGGAGCCGGAGTCAGCTCATGCGGCCGGTGCTCGCCGAGAGCGTCGTCATGACCGCCGCCGGCTTCGTGCTGGGCCTCGCGCTCGCGTGGGCAGGCGTGAAGACCATCGGCGCGCTCGCCGCCGCGCGCCTGCCGCAGCTCGCTGGCCTCTCCGTGGACTATCGGGTGATCGCCTTCGCGGTCGCCCTGGCCGCGGTCGTCGCCATCGTGTGTGGCGGACTCCCGGCGTGGCGCGGCGCCGCGGTAGACCCACAGGATGCGCTCCGCGACGGCCGCGGCGGCGGAACGAGCCGAGCGCATCACCGCGTGCTGCGCTCGCTCGTGGTCGTGGAGGTCGCGCTCTCGCTCACGCTGCTGCTGGGCGCCGGCCTCATGCTGAAAGGCTTCGCTCAGTTGATGTCGCGCGATCCGGGGTTCGACCCCGCGCCAATCCTCACGCTGCAGACCACGATCTCACCCGAGCGCTATCCCGACGGCACTTCGGTCGACCGGTTTCTCGCGCCTGTGATCGACAAGATCCAGGCAATTCCGGGCGTGGACGCCGCCGGATCGATCTCGCTGATCCCGTACGATAACTGGGGCTGGAACTTCAACATCAGGTATGAGGGGCAGCCCGGGAACGACCCGACGCGGCTGCCGTTGACCGAGAATCGCGTCGCGACGCCGGAGTTCTTCGACGTCACGAAGCAACGTCTCATCGCGGGACGCCTGATCGGCCCGCAGGATGGCGACCCGCAGTCGCCGCCGGTGGTCGTCGTGAACGAGGCGCTCGTGAAACGCGACTTCCAGGGCAAGGACCCGATCGGTGCCCGCATCCACACTGGCGACACGACGTTCACGACCATCGTCGGAGTCGTGAGCGACATCCGAAACTTCGGCCCGGTCGAGGAACCGCGTCCCGAGGTGTACCGGCCGTTGGCGCAGTTTGGACGGGGAAGCTCCGGCTTCGCGATCATGGTGCGGGCGAACCGCGGTAACCCGCTCGACCTGACCCCCGCGGTTCGCGCGGCGATCCGGTCGGTGGACCCACAGGTCGCCATCACGGAGGTCCGCTCGATGCCGCAGGTCATGGCGGAGAGCACCGGGCGCGAGCGCTTCTATCTCTCGCTCCTCGGCACGTTCGCCGCAGTCGCAGTCGTCCTCGCGGTCGCCGGGATCTACGGTGTGCTCAGCTACGTCGTGGCGCAGCGGACTCGCGAGTTCGGAATCCGGAGTGCCCTTGGAAGCACGTCCACGACGACGCTCGCGCTCGTGACCCGCGATGGGCTCACCCTCATCGCACTCGGGGTTGCGATGGGTATTCTCGGTGGGCTCGCGGCAACGCGGCTTCTCACGGCGATGCTGCATGGCGTGAGTCCGCTCGACCGGCCGACGTGGCTCATGGCTACCGTGGGATTGGTCGCGGTGGGGCTGCTGGCGACGCTGGTCCCCGCCCTGCGCGCGACGCGGGCGGATCCTCTGCTTGCGATTCGGTCGGAGTGACCGGGGCGTTTATTGTCGAGCTCGCTAAAACGTAATTGTTGCGTGGGTCACAGATTGACCCGGTATTAGTGCCCCACCTTTCTGGGTCACAACGCAAGGTAGCGTGTATGAGCGAGCTCAACACTGAACGCATAGCCCACGAAGTTGGCGCCGACGAAAGCCTCGTGACCGAGGTGCTCACGCGGCTTCAAACCGTTCGGGGGAACATGTCCGATGACGGCTTCGCGACGCTCGTCCGCGACGTCGTGAAAACGAAGCTGAGCTTTGCCGAGCGTGATTCCAGGGAGGATCTGTCGGTCATCCGCAGTCGGCCGCGGGATGATTGAACCGAGAGACGCCGGCGCGTCACGGACGAGTCTCGCTTTGCTCGCAGACACGAACGGGACCGGTCTTTGCTCTTGCCGTAGGGCGTCCTCACCAGATAGCCCATGGACCAGACCAACCGCCGCGCATTCGCGGCTCGATATACCGAACCGAACGGTCGGCGGTGGGTGGCGGAGGAGGTGGCGCGACTCGAGACGGTCGTCCCCTCCATCGACGGCCCGGCGCCGAGGCTGGTTCTTCGATTCACCAGCGAGGACTCGCTCCGAGAGCAGAGGTTTACCCGGTGTGGCCCCCTGCACTGGTCGAGTCCGGAGATCGTCGAAGCGTTGTTCCTGAGCGCGCGTCCTATCCGGGTCATTCGAGAGACCACGCCGCCGGGCATACCTCGGCGGAGAGCCGACCGAACAAACCCGCGACGAAAAGGCCCCTGAAAAGGGGCCTTTTAAGTACCGAAAGACGCGGCTCATCCACGGCGTGTTGTGTCCTGTTGTGCGGCCTTGCCGATTCGAGCGCTGCTGGACCGTGATCGAAAACCGGCGCTGCCGCCGGTCATCGCACACCGAATCGGACTCGTCGGATTGATGGAGGCCACCCCGTGATCGCGTCGTCCCGTCGTGCGTCGCCCAACATCGCAGGCATCGCAGGCATCGCAGGCATCGCAGGCGTCGCGGCGTTCGCGGGTCTCGCGACGCTGTCCCCCGCCCCGGCCGCCGGACAATCCGTTCGCGGCGGCTTCATCGCTCGGCTCGGCACGGACACCGTGCACATCGAGCGATTCGAGCGCGTGGGGAATACGTATACGGGAACGATCCTTCAGCGCACGCCGAGCTTCCGGAAGATCGAATGGACGCTGACGTTCGACGCGAACGGGGCCCCGACGCGCTACGAGGCAACAGCAGTCGACGCGACCGGGAAGCCGTTCCTCAACGGCGCGACTGGGGCGATGGCGTGGACGCGCGACTCCATTGTTCGGACGGCATACCGGAACGGGCGGGCCGAGACGCAGGCGATGTCCGCGGTCGCCTCCGCGGCCGCGGTCACGTTTCCGTCACCCGGATTGCCGTACGTCGGCGTGTCGTATCTCTCGTACGAGTGGGGGTTCGACGCGCTTCGCAAGCGTCTCGCGCCTGGCGGCGCGACGGACACGTCGCTCTACCAGCTCACACTCGTCGCGACACAGCGCGCTCCAGCGAAGACGCGTGCGTGGGTGGTTGGCCCTGATTCGGCGGAGCTCAGCTACTTCGGCGTCGCGAAGAGCGGGTATCGATTCGACTCGCAGGGCCGCCTGCTCCGGTCGGACTGGACGGGGACGACGTATCGGTATCGCGTCGACCGCCTCGCCGACGTGGACCTGGGTCCCATCGCACGCGCGTGGGGCGAGGCGGAGCAGCGGCGGCCCTTCGGGGCGCTCTCCCCCCGCGATTCGACGACGGCGACACTCGGCGGCGCGACGCTGACGATCGATTACTCGCGCCCGTCGGTACGTGGCCGGCGCATCTGGGGCGAGGTCGTGCCCTGGGACCGCGTGTGGCGCCTTGGTGCCGACATGGCGACGCACTTCACGACGAATGCCGACCTCGTGGTCGGCAGCGTGACGGTACCGGCGGGGCGGTATACGCTGTGGATGCTGCCGTCGGACACATCGCCGCAGCTCATCGTGAGCCGCCTCGTGAACGTGTTCGGCACGAACTACAACCCCTCACAGGACCTCGCCCGGATACCGCTCGCGCGCCGCTCGGCGTCCGAAGCCGCGGAGCGCCTAACGCTGGACATTGCGGACGGCGCGCTCAATGTGCGCTGGGCGGACGTGGTCTGGTCGGTGCCCGTCGCGGTGAGGGATTCGTAGTCGATCGCAGTGAGCCGATTAGCATGGGATCGGGCGAGTAGGGCTCGCGGCGCGGGGGACGACCCGCTCGGCCGCGCAGGACATCTTCGTCATCCTGTCCTCCGAGCTTCATCGCGCCCGGCTGGCATCGCGACCCGGTCCAGTTTGGGAAAACGGCAGGAGGGGGATGGACAGGATGGACGGGATGACGACGATGACCATCGCGGCGGCGCAGTAGCTCGCGCCAGCGGCTGAAGGAGAGAGGGGAAAGGCCGCCCGGGACGCCACCGTCCGAACGAGCATTTCCCTCATCCCTCTGCCGTTGCGAGACCCACTCTCCATCGTGCGGACCGGTCCGCCGTGATCCGTCCCATCCGCCCGATCCGTATCCCTCGGCAAGGACGCCTACTGCTCAGCGGACTTCGACGCGGCCGCCGCGAGGCCGGCCCGTGTGCCTTGCTGATAGCTGATGGCTGACAGCTGATTCCTCAACTCCACCGGAACGTCGCGACCGCTCCGCCGGGCAGCCGGAACTGGAACGCTCCGCGCTCCGAGCGAACGATGAATGGCCTATCGGCCGCGGCCGCGTTCACGACGATCAGTACGATCGACCCATCGGGATTTCGAAACGCCACGCTCTCCAGTGCTCCGACAGCCGCGGTCGATCCGATGCGGTGCGCGCCCGGCCGCACGAACCGGCTCGCGTGTGCGAGGGCGTAGTACTCGACGTTTCGCGTCACTGCGCCAGTGGCCGAATCGATCGTAACGACGCCTCGGCAGTTGCCGCAGCCACCGCGGTGCGGGCCGTGATTCTCGTCGAGCGCGAGGTTCCAGAGCAGCACCCCCTTCGCCCAGCCACGAGTGGCGCCGATGATCAGCGTCCGGACATTCCACTTCAGGTTGTCGCCCCAGTTCGGGGCCCACTCGCCGCCCGAGCACTCGGTGAAGTACACGTCCTTGTCCGGATGTGCGTCGCGCACCTGCGTTTGCGCGGAGACATCCCCCGCGTAGCAGTGCCATGCCACGCCCGACACGTACTTCCGCGCCCCGCTATCCGCCAGCACGAAGAGCGGCGACTGGGGCTCGTCCCAGTTGTGGTCCCACTCCAGGATCCGCGTTCGGGTACCTCGCCGCGCGAACAGTGGGCCGACGTGATGCTCGAGAAGCTCGGCGCGCTGAGCCGGCGTGAGGCGCATCCCCGGGTAGTCGTCAGGCTCGTGATGCGGCTCGTTCTGGAGCGTGACGGCGAAGATGGGCACGCCCTCCGCCTCGTACGCCTCGATGTACCGGTGGAGATACTCCGCGAACGCCGGGTACGCATCGCGGCGCAACGTGCCCTTGATGAGACTTCCGCTCGTCTTCATCCAGGCAGGAGCGCTCCAGGGCGAAGCCATCACCGACAGCTGCGGGTTGATCGCCAGCGCCTGCTGTACCACGGGGAGCACGTTCCGCCGGTTCCGCTCGATGGAGAACCGAGCGAGTTCGGGGTCGGATCGCCCTGATGGCAGGTCGTCCAGGCTGTAGTGTTCGCGCGAGAAGTCGGACGCGCCGATCGTTAGGCGCGTGAAGCTGAGCCCCAGCCCCGGCTCGGGACCGAAGAGGTCGCGCAACAGTGAGTCGCGCTGGGCCGTGGATAGCCGTTGC
>DASURJ010000457.1:0-7728 GCA_036280115.1 Gemmatimonadaceae bacterium | reverse complement strand
GGCGGCGGTCCACTTCACCAGGTCGCGGACCGACGAGCACAACGAGCCCGCGGCGTAGGGCAGCTCCATGCTCACGTAGTCGGTGTTGAGCAGCTGCCCCCCGCGCACGTCGTAGCCCTGGGCGCGGTGCTTGACGATCGCCTTCGGCGAGCAATACGACGTGGACGTCATGCCGAGCGGCGCGAACAGCCGCTCCTGGAGGAACTCGGCGTAGGTCTTGCCGCTCACCTTCTCGATCAGCATGCCGAGCAGGTAGTAGCCGGTGTTGTTGTAGTAGAAGTAGCGACCCGGCTCGAACATCAGCGAGTCGTTCGCGACCATCGCGACGAGCGAGTCGCGCGCGAGATCCAGTCGCATGACGCGGCCGAACCGGTTGCCGACGTCCGTGTAGCTCGGGATGCCGGAGGTGTGGTTGAGCAGGTGCCGAATCGTCACCCGGCGTCCGTGCACCGGTGTGTTGGGCACGTACTTCGTGATGTCGTCGTCGAGTGTGATCTTCCCGGCCTCGACGAGCTGCATCACCGCGGCGGCGGTGAACTGCTTCGTGACGGAGCCGATCTCGAACATTGCGTCGGCCGGCATCGGGACGTCCCACTCCACGTCGGCCTTGCCGTAGCCCTTGAACAGCAGGGTGTCGTTCCCTTTGACGACGGCGGTGACGATCCCGGCGGCGCGATTCTCGAGGACGCCCGAGCCGGCGAGGGAATCGAGCTTCTGGGTCAGGGTGCGGCTCGGCTGCGCGGCCGCGGTGGAGGCGCCGAGCGCGGCGAGGGCGAGCGCGGCGAGGGCGAGCGCGGCGAGGGAGGATCGGCGGGAGACCGGGTTCAGCATGTGATCGAGGGTAGGTGTGGAAACTCGCTCCGGGCCTCTCCTACGCTGCTTAGGAGAGGGAGGTTTCGTGACGCCCGTGCTCACTCCCCGACGTCGAACAGGTCGCGGTACTGCCGCGGCTGCGACCGGAGATACTGGTTCGGCGCCCGCACCCGCGCGCCGAAGTGCGCTGCGGCGTGCCAGGGCCATCGCGGGTTGAAGAGGATGGCGCGCGCGAGCGCTACCACGTCCGCGTCGCCGGTGCTGACAATCGCCTCGGCCTGCTCGAACTCCGTGATCAGGCCGACGGCGACCACGGGCATCGAGGTAGCGTGCTTTACCGCGCGCGCGAGCGGTACCTGATAGCTCGGACCGACGGGGACACGCTGGCGCGGCGTCAGGCCGCCGCTCGAGACGTGGACGCCCGAGCAGCCGCGCCCCTCCAGCGCACGCGCGAACACGACCGTCTGCTCGATGTCCCATCCGTTCTCGGCCCAATCGGTGCCGGAGACGCGCACCGTCACCGGCCGCTCCGAGGGGAAGGCGGCGCGCACAGCGTCGAACACCTCGAGCGGGAAACGCATCCGGTTCTCGAGGGTGCCACCGTACTCGTCGGCGCGATGGTTGGACAGCGGTGACAGGAACTGGTGCAGCAGGTAGCCGTGCGCGCCGTGCACCTGCACGGCGTCGATGCCGATCCGCGCGGCCCGGCGCGCCGAGTCGGCGAATGCATCGCGCACGCGCTCGAGTCCCTCGGCGTCCAGCGCCGTGGGTGCGTGCCATCCCTCGTTGTATGGAATGGCCGATGCCGAGACGGTTTGCCAGCCGTTCGGGTGGTCGGGCGCGAGGTGCCCCCCGCCCTTCCACGGCACCTCGCTCGACGCCTTGCGCCCCGCGTGCGCGAGCTGGATGGCGATCGGCATGGAGGACCAGCGGCGGACGCTCTCGATCGTGCGTCCCATTGCCTCCTCGGTCTCGTCCGACCAGAGCCCGACGTCGGCGTAGGTGATGCGGCCTTCGGGCTCTACCGCGGTGGCCTCGACGGTGAGAAGCGCCGCACCCGAAAGCGCGAGGTGCCCGAGGTGAATGACGTGCCAGTCGGTCATGCAACCGTCGACCGCGGAGTACTGGCACATTGGCGCGATGACGATGCGGTTCCGGAGCGTGACGTTTCCGACGGTGATCGGGGTGAACAGCGTTGCCGTGGCCATGGTGTGCGGGGTCAGCTCGTCCTCGTGCCTAACGCTGCCGCGTGCGCGGGACTGCGGCGCCGGCAACCTTCGAGTCCTTGAATTTCAAAGCTAGTGGAGTGTGAGCGAGATGTTGGCTGCGGGCGAGAGGTCACCCCGAAACAATGCGACACGCGGAGGCCAGACCCGCATTGACGGGTAGCCGTGTCGCTGTGTCCTGCAACCCGCGGATGCTGGCCGCATGACGAGCCAGACCGCACTATTCAGCGACCCCGACTCAACGAGGATCGTCGATGTCCATGCGCGCCGCCACCGTGTGTCTTTCTGCCATCGCGGCACTCGCGGGTTGTGGTGGGGCGCGAGCCACAACACGCCCGTCGCCCTCGGGTCCGCCACCGATAACGCGGGCCACCCTCCCGGGCATGATCGACTCGATGGTCAACGCGCCGGAGTTCCGCACGGCGCTCTGGGGCATCCTGATCGTCGATCCCGAGAGGCACGACACGCTCTACGCGCATAACGCGGCCAAGCTCTTCATCCCGGCGTCGAACCAGAAGCTGGTGTCCGGCTCGGTCATCCTCGAGCAGCTCGGGCCGGAGTTCCGGTTCCGTACGACGTTTGCCGCACACGGCACGATCGCGAACGGGACGCTCGAGGGCGACCTCGCCGTCATCGGCCGAGGCGACCCGACCATGAGCGCCCGCATGATGAATGGGGACGCCATGGCACCACTTCGCGCCATCGCGGACTCCCTGTCGCAACGAGGGATCCGGCGAATCACGGGGCGCGTCGTCGCCCTCGGCGACGCCTTCCCTGGACCGGTTCGCGGAGCGGCCTGGCCGTGGGACGGGCTCAATGGCGCCTCGTTCGCCGGCGTAGACGAGCTCCTCTTCAATGAAGGGTTGTCGACCTTTCGTGTTCGTCCGGGAGCCAACGTGGGAGACACTGCGGTCGTGGAGACGTGGCCGTCGCGATCGTTCCCCGGCATTAGGGTGACTGCTACCACGATCGCCCGCGACACCGTTGCGGCTTCATTCTCTGTCGCGGGTGGCAATGGACGCGGTGGACGCAGCAGCACGGGAACGCGCGTTACGGCATTCCACGATACGCTGACGTCCATGGTAGTCGTGCGCGGCCAGATCGCCCTCGGCGACTCGGCGACGATCACGCGTCCGCAGCACGATCCGAACACGGCCTTCATCGCCGCACTCACGGAGGCGCTGGCCGGGCGTGGAATCACCGTCGACGGGCAGACGACCACGTGGACGCAGGAGTCGCCGGTGGACTCCCTATTCACGATCCTCTCGGTTCCGCTGAAGGAGATCATGCCGGCGATGATGAAGCCGTCGCAGAACCAGATCGCCGAGGTGTTCCTGAGAACGCTGGGGCTCGAGCGCGCCGGCGTAGGAACGGCGGATAGCGGCCGTCGCGTGGTCGAGCGCCAGTTCGCGACGTGGGGGATCCCGTCCGACGCATTCGTTGTCAGGGACGGCAGCGGGCTCTCGCGCAGCGATCTCATCTCCCCGGAAGCGATCGTGAGCATTCTCGAAGCGATGCGTCACTCGCCGAACTTCGAGGTGTTTTTCGAGTCACTCCCGATCGCGGGCGTCGACGGCACGATTCGCACGCGCATGCGTGACACGCCTGCGCAGGGGAATCTGCGCGCGAAAACGGGAACGCTGTCGATGGTGCGATCGCTGTCAGGCTACGTCCGCACCGCCGACGGCCGCCTGCTGGAGTTCAGCATGATGTGCAACAACTGGACGACGCCGCAGGCGGCAGTCGATCGCGTGCAGAACACCATCGGCGCCGCGCTCGCGCAATTGCGGCTCGATTGAGCCCGGGCCCGACTGCGGGAACGCACGGATCCGTCACCGTGATGTCCGACCTCGTCACATCGCTCTCCGCTCCTGCATGATCGGCGTGGTAGTCTCGGGGTGACATCCGCCGAGGCTCGATCATGCTGCGCTGTTCGCGTTTGCTCGCTTCGTTATCGGTCGCTCTCGTTGCGTCTCCGGTAGACGCCCAGACCAGCGCACACGGCTCGCGGAGCGTCGGCGCGCCGACGCTCCGCGAGTCTTACGCGAAGGCCGTCCGGCTCATCGACTCTGCTGTTGCGGCGCACGGCGGAGTAGAAGCGCTTCGCCGGGCCCGTCGAGTGCGCGTGGTCTCCGACGGCTGGGATTACCACCGCACGCAAGGGAGCCGAGTCGCGCCGCCGTACGACAGCACGGTTGCGCGGAGCGACGCGATGATCGATCTCACCCGCGAGCGCATCGTCAGGCGGCGCGTGCGCGGGTGGCCCGGTGGCTTTCACTACACCGACTGGTACGTCTCGGACAGCGCACGGCACTTCTACATCGAGCCGCGCAATCGGCGCTACTCGACGCAGAATTACCCGCCAGCGAATCAGCAATTCGGAAACCTCTTTCTCTTTCCCTCGTGGTACGTGCTCGCCGCGCACGAGGCCACGAACCCCGGCGCTCGGCGATACCTCGGCCGCATGCGTCTCGAGAGTGGTGCCGAGGTCGAAGCGGTGCAGTACGCGGTCCCTCCGAGCGGGACTGTAGTCATCGGGCTCGACCCGCGGACATACCGACTGCGCGCGGTCATGAGTGTGGGCACCGACGTGTTCACCGGCGACACCGACGTGTACACGGAGTTCCTCGATTGGCGCCCGCTGGAGGGCGGGCTTCTCATCCCGGAGCGGTCCGTATTGTATCGTGGCGGTGAGGTGGCGAACTCGCTGCGGTACACGACAGCGACGCTCGACTACGTGATTCCGGACTCCCTGCTCACACCGCCGTCAGGATTCGTCGCCGTGCAATCGGAGCCTCCGCCGCCATCGGTGCGGGAGCTGGCGGCAGGGGTGTGGACGGTCGGCCGCGGCAGCAAGAGCCTCGTGGTTGCGTTCAGCGACCACGTCGTGGTCGTGGACGCGCCGTCGAGCACGTCATCGGAGGTCATTGCGACCGTCGCGACGCTCGCGCCGGGGAAGCCGATCCGGTATGTCGTGCCCACCCATCATCACGACGACCACTTCGTCGGCGTTCGCTACCACATCGCGAACGGCGCAACGGTGGTGACGACAGCGGGAAACCTGGACTACCTGCGGCGGATCGTGACGGCGCCAATGTCATCGCTCATGCTCGCGCGCAATCAGGTGCCGGCGACCTCCAGCTATAACGTGGAGACGATCGCCGGTGGCAAGCGCCTGTTCACGGACGGCACGCGAACGCTCGAGATCCATCAGATCGCGAGCCCCCATGCACAGGAGATGCTCGTCGCCTGGATCCCGTCAGAGGGGATTCTGTTCCAGGCGGACCTGATCGAGGCGCCGCCGTCGGGCGTCGCATTGCCGGGAAACAACGCGCCGACGACGATGCACCTGGCGGACGTCATCCGCGAGAAGGGATGGAACGTCCGCGTCTTCGCCGGCTCGCATGCGACACTCCAGAGCCCGCAAGTGTTTGCGGAGATCACCAGTCTGCGGACGGTTCCGCCGGCCGTCTTCTAGCGGTCGACAGGCGTTCGCGTTCCGAGGCCACGGGGTCTCGGGGCGCGGCAACCCGCCGTACAGGACCGGCCTCCGTGAATGGGGATACGTATCCCGGTCAGCGGAGCCCGACGCGGCCGCCGCGACGACGGCCGTCGATAGCCGATAGCTGATCGACCTCCCGGAACACCGTGGAGAGTATTTGTTGACTCGACGTTGACTCCTCCGGGTACCGTTGCGCGCTGTCAGGCGAAACGAAACCGATAGCCATACCCCTGGAGTCCAGATGACCATCTCAGCGAAACGTCTCATCGCACGCACCACCGGTGCGGCCGCGGTTGCACTGACCACTGTCTCCTGTGCCGACGCCACATCCGTCACATCGCCGAGGATCGGCGCCTCCCCGTTTACCCCCACGGCCACCAGCATCGCGGCGTGCTCGGCCGAGCAGGGGCAGCAGCTCATCGACGCCGGGCAGTACAAACAGGCGATTCAGAAGTTCACGTGTGTCATCGACCGAGATCCTACTGCCGTCGAGGGATATCGCGGTCGCATCGAGGCCGAGCTCATGCTCGGGTGGTATTCCGACGCGCTCCGCGACTACACGCGGGTGACGGCGTTCGTGCTCCCGGTGCATCCGGATGCGGAACAGGTGATCGTCAACGGCTATATGGCCCGACTCGCCGTCGCCCCGGCCGAGGTCACGGCGCTCGTGGGGCTCAGCTTTGCCCATTGGTATGGGTTCGATTACCCAGCTGCGATTCACGTGCTCGATGACCTGCTCGAGGCTCAGGCGAATCACGTGTACGGGAATCTGTTCCGGGGCTCGAGCCGGGTTCTCCAGGGTGCGATGCGGGCTGCCGGGGCGGCCGACCTCGACCGCGCGATAGCGCTCTCGCCGTCGAGTCCCGACGTCCGGTTCATCGTTGCCGACGCGTACACGTACGGGGCGCTGCCCAACCCGCAGCGGGCATTCGACGAAGCGACGTTCGCGCTTCAGGGCGGGCTCGACACGCCGCGGGTCCGGGCGATTCGCGCGAGCTCGTACATCGCCTTCGGTGACGTCGTCGCCGCGGCGCACGAGATCAAGCGCCACCTGGACCTCGTCACTACCGAGCTCGTCGCCACATCGCCACTCGGTCCCGTGAGCACGACGACGCTCGGCCTGGTTCCGGGGCGTACGTACGAGATACCGATCGCGGCCGGCGCGGGAGAGACGATCTCGATCGCGACGAGCAGTAAGGATTTCTGGGACACCATTCTCGTCTTGCTCGCGCCTGATGGCAGCCCGGTCGTGGGGAGCGACGACGAGAAGGGCTATTTCGCGGGCATCGAGTGGGCTGCACCGTCGGCAGGAACGTAGCGGCTGCGGGTCACGTCGTTCGAGGCGGTGAATACGGGGGCGCTGGTGGTGACACGGAACTGAGCTTCGACACAGGGGCTGGCGCGAACTGCCTGGCGGCATCGGCGTCGTCTGGCAGCTCGCGTGCGCCTCGTGAGCTCCCGTTGCGATGCCGCTGGAGCAGGCACTATAGCCATTGACGATATAGCCACACTGGCTATAGAGTGTGGGTGTCCTTTCCGCCCGAGGCTTCGGGTCGCATGACTGCCTTCTATCGCGCGCTGCTGCGGCTCTATCCCACCTCGTTTCGCCTGGAGTACGCGTCCGAGCTGACACGCACGTACGAGGAACGCGTGCGGGAGCGCGGCGCCGTCGGCGCGACGTTCGCCGCCATCGTTGACGTGGTCCCGAACGCCATCGCCGCCCACTGGGCCATCCTCGTCCAGGACCTGCACTATACGGCGCGCGCGTTGCGAGGGTCACGCGGCTTCGCGTTGGCGACGATACTCGTCACGGCACTCGGCGTCGGCGCCAACACGGCGACGTTCTCGGTCGCTGATTTCGTCCTTGTGCGACCGCTGCCCTTCCCCAATCCCGACGCGGTCGTCCGCCTCTGCGAGGGGCCACGCACTGGTGGTGGCTGGGGGTGCATGAACCAGATGTCACCCGCGGTTTACCGCGACGTGTTGACGAAAGCGAGATCGTTCGAGGCCCTGGGGGCATTCACCGGGGCGTCGGTCAATCTGGTGGGTAGCGGTGAGCCGGCGCGGGTCCCTGCGGTCAACGTGACGCCGAACGTGCTGTCACTGCTTGGCGTGGCACCCATGGCCGGCCGGGTATTCGATCCGAGTCGAGCCGAGGCTGACGCGCAGACGGTCGTCGTTGGATAC
>DASURJ010000456.1:0-2088 GCA_036280115.1 Gemmatimonadaceae bacterium | reverse complement strand
GCATGGATGACGATGACGTCCGGCGAGGCCGGCCGACCGTGCATCGCGTATTCGGCGTTCGTGTCGCCGCCGCGGCCGGCCTGGCCATGGTGCCCCTCGCTGCCCGGTGCGCGTACCGTGGCGGACTCCGCGTCGGGTTGCCGCCGGCCGTGGCGGCGAACATTGTTCGTGAACTGATGCGAGCCGCCGGAGCGGGAGGGATGATCGGTGGACAACTGCTGGACCTCGAGGCCGAGGGAGTTGCGCTTCCCCTCGAGGCTCTGGAGCAGGTCCACCGTGCGAAAACCGGAGCGCTGATCAGGACCGCCGCGCGCGTCGGCGGTATGGCCGCGCGCGCCGATGACGGCGCGTTGACTGCGCTCGAAGGGTACGGCTCGGCCATTGGCCTCGCATTCCAGATCATGGATGACGTGCTCGATGTCACCGCGACTACCGACGTCCTCGGGAAGACTGCAGGTCGTGACGCCGCGCTCCACAAGAGCACGTACCCTGCATTACTCGGGGCGGACGGTGCGCGGCACCGCGCGTTCGCGCTGGTGGAGGACGCGGTGTCCGCACTCCGGCGAGCCGAGCTGCTGACGCCGAGTCTCGAGTCGATCGCGCAGTACGTCGTGGCGCGGCGCTCCTGACGCACCGCCCGTGACGGACCTGCCTTTCGCGCTGTTTCCGACATCTACCCCACGATGATTCTCCTGGACCGAATACACTCGACGTCGGACCTCAAGAAACTCACGCGCGATGAGCTCGCCGCGCTCGCCGCCGAGATGCGCGCTCGACTCATCGACGTGTGCTCGCGAACCGGCGGACACATCGGCGCCGGCCTGGGTGTCGTGGAGCTCACCATTGCCCTCCACTACGTGTTCGACACCCCGCGCGACAAGGTCGTCTGGGACGTCGGGCACCAGGGGTATCCGCACAAGATTCTCACGGGACGCAATGACCGGCTCGAGACGCTGCGCCAGGAGAACGGCCTGTCGGGATTTCTGAAGCGGGCCGAGAGTGCGTACGACGTGTTCGGCGCGGGCCATGCCGGCACCGCGATCTCCGCGGCGCTGGGGGTCGCCGTGGGGCGCGACATGACCGACGAGACCTTCAAGGTCGTCGCGGTTCTCGGGGACGGCGCCCTGACCTGCGGTCTCGCGTACGAAGGCTTGAACAACGCGGGGGCGTCGGACCGCGACATCATCGTCGTCCTCAACGACAACGAGATGTCGATCGCGCCCAACGTCGGCGCGATCTCCAAGTACCTGAACTCCGTTCAGCGGAACCCGCTCTACAACCGCCTTCGCTCGAAGATCGGCGAGGTCGCGGACCACCTCAGCGGCCACGGACCGAGCGTCCTGGCCAGCGTGGGCTCCATCGTCCGGAAGTGGGAAGAGAGCGTGAAGGCGTTTCTCACGCCCGGGGTCCTCTTCGAGGAGCTCGGATTCCGATACTTCGGGCCCATCGACGGACACGACATCGACGCGCTCCTCGACACGTTAGGCGCCGTACGCGGGCTCACCGGCCCGCGCCTCGTCCACGTCGTCACGCAGAAAGGGAAGGGCTTCCCGGCCGGCGAGCGCGGCGCGGGGGCTGCAGAGAAATGGCACGCGCTACCGCCCGGGCACGACCCCGCGACCGGGAACCAGGTGGCCGCGGCTACGGGCAACCCGCCGTACACCAAGGTATTCGGCGAGGGGCTGGCCGCGCTCATGAAGGAACACCCCGAGGTGGCCTGCATCACCGCGGCCATGCCCAGCGGCACGGGAACAGCCGCGGTCGCGAAGGCCCACCCGGCCCGGTTCTTCGACGTCGGGATTGCCGAAGGGCACGCCGTGACGTTCGCCGCGGGCCTCGCGACGCGCGGCATCCGCCCGATCGTCGCGATCTACTCCACGTTCCTCCAGCGCGCCTACGACAACGTCATTCACGACGTCGCCCTGCAGCACCTGCCGGTGGTATTCTGCATGGATCGCGCGGGACTCGTCGGTGAGGACGGCGAGACCCACATGGGCCTCTACGACGTTGCGTACATGCTCGCCGTACCGGGCATGACCGTCGTGGCACCGAAGGACGGGCGTGAGCTGCTCGCCCTCCTGCG
This sequence comes from Gemmatimonadaceae bacterium, assembly GCA_036280115.1. Lineage (GTDB taxonomy): Bacteria > Gemmatimonadota > Gemmatimonadetes > Gemmatimonadales > Gemmatimonadaceae > JAJKIV01. The sequence goes on along the minus strand of DASURJ010000456.1, from coordinate 5 downwards.
CACGG
>DASURJ010000455.1:0-2232 GCA_036280115.1 Gemmatimonadaceae bacterium | reverse complement strand
CCCCGGGGCCTCGGTCGTCGTCGGGCGCCGCGGGTATGCGGTGGTTCAGAAGGGATTCGGAAAGCTCGGCTGGACGAGCAGCAGCGCACGCGTTTCCGCCGATCGCACGATCTACGACCTCGCGTCGCTCACGAAAGTCGTCGGGACCACCACGGCGGCAATGATCCTGTTCGACCAGGGCAAGCTCGATCTCGATGCCCCGGTCCACACTTACCTCCCGGCGTTCTCCGGTGGCGCGAAGGACTCCGTCACCGTTCGTCAGCTCCTCACGCATCGCTCCGGCCTTCCTGCGGGCCGAGACCTGTGGCGTGTCGCCCGGACGCCCGAAGAGGCGCGCGCCGCGGTGCTCGCCACCGACCTCGCCTGCCGCCCCGGGCAGTGTTTCATCTACTCCGACCTCGGCGCCGACGTCCTCGGGTTCGTCATCGAAGCCATCGCCGGTGAGTCGCTCGACCACTTCCTGCACGACCGCGTCTTCGAGCCCCTCGGCATGAACGACACGTTCTTCGAGCCGGCGGACTCCGTGACGTATCGCGTTGCCCCCACCGAGATCGCGCCGCCCCGCGGCTACCCGATCCGCGGCGAGGTGCACGACGAGAACGCGTACACGCTCGGCGGTGTCGCAGGGCACGCGGGACTTTTCAGTACCGCGGCGGACCTGTCGATCTTCGCGCAGATGATGCTGAACGGCGGCGAGTACAACGGCGTTCGCATCGTCAGCGACTCCGTCGTCGCCCTGTTCACGAAGCGTACGGCCGGCACCCGCGCCCTCGGCTGGGATACCGCCGATGGCGACGGCGGCGCTGGCAAGTTCCTCGACTCGCGCGCCTACGGGCACACCGGCTTCACCGGCACGTCGATCTGGCTCGACCCGGAGCGCGAGATGTTCGTGCTGCTGCTGACGAATCGCGTGCACGCCGCCCGCGCGCGCCGGCCGGCGAAGGTGATCTCGGACGTCCGCGCCGACCTGGCCGACGCGGCTGCCGCGGCGGTCATCGACAACCCCGAAAACATCATCTCGATGCCGAAGACGTTCCGCGCCGACAAGGCGGTCGGGTGGAACCGTCCGGTACGCGTCTCCCGCTCACGCAGCTCGCGCAGCCGCACCTCGGCGCGAAGGCCGGTGGCGTCCAAGTCGACGGCGAAGAAGACGACGTCCAAGGCCTCGACGGCCAAGAAACCCACGGCAAAGTCGTCGAAAAGTGCTTCGACCAGGAAGGCGTCGACATCGAAAAGCTCGACCGCCAAGAGCTCGAAAGCGAAGAGCTCGACGGCCAAGAGCTCGACGGCCAAGAGCTCGACCGCCAAGAGCTCCAGCGCCAAGAAGTCAACGGCAAAGAAGTCGACCGCAAGCTCATCGAAGCGCGGCACCACGAAGAAGTCGACGACCGCAGCCAGGCCGCCCGCAAAGAAAGTCGTCGCGAAGAGCGGGAACTGAGAGACCTCCGAGGCGCCCACCGGCGCCTCGATTGTTTTCACGCCTTTCTTCGGCGCGTGTTCCACGACGCGCGGCTGAACTTGCCCGGACGCTGACTCGCGGCCGATCTTTCGCGTTGTCTCAGCGCGGAGCACCTGATGGCCGAACCGACCATGTCCGACACGAACGACGCGACTGCGAAGCCGGCGGAACACCAGCCGGAGCCCGCACGCCCGACGCACGATCGCGAGCTCCCCGTCACTCCGTCCGCCGCGGACACACCCGCTGCCCACAGCGCGGCGCACCACTCACCCGCGAGCGACGCGCCCGCGAGCGGCACGTCTGCGGCGGAAACCCCGGGCGAGATGGCGGAACCGATCACCGAGGACCAGGTGAAGCTCGCGCTCCGGCGCGTGAAGGACCCGGAGCTCAACCTGAACATCCTCGACCTCGGACTCGTCTACGCGATTCGCGTCGAGGGAACGTCGGTGTCGATCGACATGTCGCTGACCTCACCCGGTTGCCCTTCGGGCCCGGAGATCATGACGGATGCGGAGCGACAGCTGAAAGCGATTCCGGGGGTGACGGACGTCGCCGTGAATCTCGTCTGGTCGCCGTATTGGACGCCCGAACGGATCGAACCGAGGGTGAGGGCGTATCTGGGGTTCTAAGAGCGAACGGCGAAGTGCGAACGGCGAAGTGCGAACGGCGAGGCGCGACCGGCGAGGCGCGACCGGCGAGGCGCGAACGGCGAAGCGCGAACGGCGAAGCGCGAACGGCGAAGCGCGAAAAGCGGGTACGAACGGCGAGGCGCG
>DASURJ010000454.1:0-7158 GCA_036280115.1 Gemmatimonadaceae bacterium | reverse complement strand
GCTCGCGTCGAAGGCGCTGATCATCGACGCGACGCGTCACGTCGTGCGCAACCGGGGCACGGCCATCTCGCTCGCGGGGCGCCCGGTGCTGTTCGCGCTCGCGCGCACGTTAGGTGAGGCGTGGCCGGGAGACGCACCGCGAGAGGCACTCATCGCGAGTGCGTTCGGCTCCAGGTTCACCGATGAGTCGCACCGCGCTCGGCTCAGAGTCGAGCTCACGCGTCTTCGGGGCAAGCTCGCTCCGCTGGCCGAGGTGACCGCGACGAATCGCGGGTTTGCGCTGAGGCTGAAGCGCGCGCGTGAGGTCGCTGTGCTCGCGCGGCCGGTCGACGACGAGCACGGGGACGTGCTCGCGCTGCTCGCGGACGGTGAGTCGTGGTCGAGCTCTGCGCTCGCACTTGCGCTCGGAGCGAGTCAACGGACGGTGCAGCGGGCGCTCGACTCGTTGGCGGCGGCGGGAAAGGTCGCGGCGCTCGGTCGAGGGCGGGCGCGACGCTGGACGAGTCCGCCGATGCCCGGATTCACGACGACGTTGCTACTCCCGGCGCCACTCCCGATCGACTAGTGAGCACGTTTGAGATACGCAGAGCGTGTCAATTCCGAGCGAAGCCGCGCAGCGGCGTAGTCGAGGAATCGCCGGCGTCCCGACCGAGGGGCCCTTTACCCGGATGCCTGCGATTCCTCATCTGCCCGCAAGCGGGCACCCGCGGCGCCTGCCGGCGCCTCCGCTCGGAATGCCACCCGCCGCTACCACAACCTCAGACTCAGTCCACTGGGTAGCGAACCCGCCGGGATTCGCCTGTCAGCGATTCGCGCGATTCAGACGGTCGATGCGCGAGCGGGCCTCGCTTACGCGCGGCTGGAGCTCCGGATCGGCGTCCTTCCAGAGATCGATGAAGCGGCCGTAGTACTCGGTCGCGCGTTTCGTGTCTCGCACATTCTCGTACAGCTCACCCAGCCGGAAGAGCGCCGGTGCGAGCCAATACCTGTCGACGAACGCACGCGAGCTGCCTCCCATCTCGACGTATTGCGTCAGGTACACGCGTGCCGAGTCGGCCAGGCCAGCACGGTCGAACGAGAGGCCGATGAAGAGCGGCGCGCACATCCTGCAGTCCGATGTAGGCAACCCGTCGGCGTCGGCGTCACCACGTCGGAAATACGCGATCGCGCTATCCGTCTTCCCCTCGGCCAGCGCGATTGACCCGCGAATACGCGCGGTAAAGGGAGCCTCGTATTGGCGATCGAATGCACTCAGGCGCGTTTCGCGCCGCTCCAACAGCTCGCGCGCCTTCGCCGGCGCGCCGAGACGCGCGTAAGCCCAGGCGAGATTCTGTCGTCGGTCCAGATCGACCGCGAGCGACTCCGGGGGTGTTGCGCGCAGCGCGGCGTCGAGCGTTGCCAGGCCGCGCCGCACGTCGCCTCGGAGCTCGCCATCGAGAATTGCGTGGAAGAACGCGATGGCGTATGGGGGTAGGGTGTCGCCGCGCACGCGAGCTCTTGCCTCGCTCGCCTGCGCAAACCGGCGCTCCGCCTCACGAAGTCGGCCGCGCAGGGCGGCGACGTCGGCGAGAGCGATCTGCGCGACGACGGCGCGGCGGGGCTGGGCGGTGTCCGCGTGCGTGCGTGCGAGTTGTTCGAATGCGTCGTAATCTCCCTGTCCCCAGAGTGCGTCCAGGCGGGGACCTGCAGTCGAGTATGAGGCGGTCTTGCGGGACATGACGGCTACCACGGAATCGACCGACGCGTATCGCCCCATATCCGCATACAAATACGCCAGGTTGGCGAGGACCGTTCCAACGCCCGAGTCGGCCGCGAGGGCGACCTGGAACGCGCGCTCGGCGCCGGGAAAATCGCGCGCCCCGTGGAGCGTGACGGCGAGCGTGTTGGCGGCGTCGAGGTTCGTGGAGTCGAGCTCCAACGCGCGCCGAAATGCAGGGATCGCCATCCTGCGATCCGGGGAAACATCGACGTAGTACGCGCCCTCTACGTTGTACCGCTCCCGCTCCGGGAGGCGGTCGCGCAGTTCGAAGGCGGACCTGAGAGCCGCCCTGGCTTCGGCCCACGTGGTGACACCGCCTGCCGACATCAGCGAGTACGCGAGCTGCACGTACGCCATCGCGAACGTACTGTCCTGTCTGATGGCCTCCTTGAAATACTGGACTGCGGTCGCGTAGTCGCCCTGAACGTCATTCGCTCGGAGACCTGCGGTGTAGCTGCGCAGCGCACCTAACGATTCGGTCGTCACCTGGTCCAGGCGTGGCGCCTCGCGCACCGTTCTGAGTGACTCGCCGATCTTTCCCCGCAGCTCCTTCGTCAGCCGGTCGATGGTGGGGATGAGGTCGCCCACGTCGCTCGCCGATTCTCGAAATGATGCGAGCTCATTCCCCGACTCGGCGGCCACGAGGCGCGCCGTCACGATGTAGCCGCCGCTCGCGGGCACCAGGCTCCCCGTGACGACCGCCTTGGCCCCGGCACGCTGGGCGACCTCGCGCGCGGTTGTGAAGTCCACACGGTCCGTCGCCGGCCGCTGCATCTGCTCGAGCGCCGCGACCACGGCGCTCGTCGGCACGAGGTGCACGGCCCGACTCTGTGACAGGTTCGTCCGCACCGCCTCGGCGATCGTCGAGCCGAGCGACGAGTCGGCGCCCGGCGCGTCGAACGCGGCGACGAGCACCTTGTCGCTCGCCGAGAGCTTGCCGGACGCGAGGAGCGAGCCCGCCGGCCCGATGCCGAGTGCGCGCAGGACCATGTACCCGGCGACGAGCACCACGAATGTGCTGACGGCGAGGATGCCACCGCGCGTCGTGCGCTTCCACGAAACGTGCGGGCTCGCCTTCACCGCCAGCGCCGCCATCGTGCCGTGCGCGCTCGCGAGCGACGGCGTGCCGCCGGGCGTGAACGTCGGCGTCGCCGTCGCGAGGCGATGCGAGATGTAGTGCGTGTACGCCGTGAACAGGATGACCGGCAGCCCGAGCGCCATGACGGCGAGCGCGCCGGGAAACACCCAGTCGGGAAGTCCGATGGCGATGATTGCCGCCCGCGCGACGATCGCGACGACGGCGAACGCCGCGGCGTACACGGCCAGCGCACGCCAGAGCATCGGCCGCCCGCCGAGGAGGATCGGCGGCATCGCGGCGTTCGCCGCCGATGGCGACGCGACGGCGTCGAGCCGCCCGAGCAGGTCGGTCGCATGTGCCGGCCGAGCTGCTGGTTCTTTCGCCAGGCATTGCATCACGAGCGCCGCGAGCGCCGGCGGGCAATCGGGGCGGAGCTCACCCACCGCCTTCGGCGCCTCGCTCATGTGGGCGACGAGGAGCTTGTGCGGCGGCAGCCCGGCAAAGGGCGGCTGCCCCGCGAGCAGCTCGTACGCCAGGCAGCCGAAGGCATAGATGTCCGCGCGGTGATCGGTGGCAGGGTCGCCGGCTGCCTGCTCGGGCGCCATGTACGCAGGCGTCCCCACCGCCGTACCGAGCTGTGTGAGTGTTGCGCCAGCAGGTGCTTCCGCCGCGGCGGCGATCGCCTTCGCGATCCCGAAGTCGGTGACGACGGCGGTGTGCCCGGAGAGGAGCACGTTGTCCGGCTTGATGTCCCGGTGGACGACACCGCGTTCGTGCGCGTACGCGAGCGCGCGCGAGACGTCGCGCAGGATGCTGACCGCCTCGGAGATCGAGACCACCCCCCGGCCGAGCCGCGCACGGAGGCTCTCGCCCTCGACGAACGGCATCGTGTAATACGGGAGTCCGTCGGTCTCGCCCGCCGCGAGCACTGGGACGATGTTCGCCTGCTGGAGCGAGGCGGCAACGCGGATCTCGCGCTCGAAGCGCGTTGCGGACATCGCCGCCGCAAGCTCTGGAGACAGCAGCTTGACGACGACCTTGCGGCCGAGCCGGTGCTCGTCGGCGACGAACACCTTGGACATGCCGCCACCGCCGAGCTCTCGCTCGAGCGTATAGCTGCCGGAAAGCGACTGCTGGACGCGCGCGCGGAGATCCGCCATGGACCTGGGGGCGTGGGGTTCGGTGCGGCCCCCAATCTTACGACCGGATGGCGCAGTGTGCCACCGATTGACATCCCAACCGGAGCGGGATTACGACACGATTGTAACTCCCCGCTCGCCTGCGGATCGACTAGTCATTCCGAGCGAAGGGCGCGAAGCGTGGGCCCTAGCGGCACCCCTTGCGATTCCTCGACTGCGCGCGCGCTTCGCGTGCGCTCCGCTCGGAATGACAACGGAGACAGCATGCGCCACTCACCCGCCGAGATCATCCGCGAGTACGGGCCCTTCCCGGGCGCCGACCACGTGCATGGAGTCACCTACGACGGCCAGAACGTCTGGTTCGCGTCGGGCGACAAGCTGAACGCCGTCGATCCGTCGAGTGGCAAGATCCAGCGCGCGATCGACGTGTCGGCGGATGCCGGTACGGCCTTCGACGGCCAGCACTTCTATCAGCTTGCCGAGGATCGCATTCAGAAGATCGATGCGAAGACCGGCCGCGTCGTCACCACGATTCCGGCACCCGGCGGTGGCGGCGATTCCGGACTCGCATGGGCCGAAGGGAGGCTCTGGGTCGGGCACTATCGAAGCCGGAAGATCCACGAGATCGATCCCGACACAGGGACGATCCTGCGGACGATCGAATCCAACCGTTTCGTTACCGGGGTCACCTGGGTGGACGGCGAGCTCTGGCACGGGACCTGGGAAGGGGACGAGAGCGACGTGCGCCGGATCGACCCACGAACGGGCGAGGTCCTCGAGCGGCTCGAGATGCCGGCGGGCGTGGGCGTGTCGGGGCTCGAGTCCGACGGTGGCGATCGCTTCTACTGCGGGGGAGGGAAGAGCGGAACGGTGACGGCGATCCGTCGGCCGCGGCGTTAGGCGGGACGGTCGAGTCGGGTCCGAGGCCCCGTGTTACCCGCATCTCCGCCGTGTAGCGAAGCCCCGCGAACCGCAGCAGTACGGGCGAAGCGCCGCCGGCGCGATCCGGTTTTCTTGCGGCAGGAACAGCACGGGTGTGGCGACCTGGCAGGCCCCGCTACCATCTTAGGTTCCCTCGTCTTCGTCCCCGACCTTACCTCCGAGCCGTTTGCCATGCGCCACCCCGTACTCTTCGTTGCGTCTCTCGCCGCTGTCCTCGCCGCCGCGTCGAGCGACGTCCACGCCCAGCACATCGTCGGCACGCGCGACGCCCGCGCGCTGCGCGCCGACAGCGTCTTCCAGCGCTTCGACCGCAGCGACTCGCCGGGCTGCGCGCTCGGCGTCTATCAGGATGGCAAGGTGCTCTACGCGCGTGGCTACGGGATGGCGAGCCTCGAGCATGGCATCGCACTCTCGCCGCGGTCCGTGCTCGACATCGGGTCGATCTCGAAGCAGTTCACGGCGATGGCCATCCTCATGCTCCAGAAGGACGGCAAGCTCTCGATCGACGACCCCATCCGGAAATACATTCCCGAGATGCCGGCGTACGCGGACAAGGTCACGATCCGCCGGGCGCTGAGCCAGACGAGCGGGCTGCGCGACCTCTACACCATGTGGGGACAGACGGGCCGCGCGTTCCGGGGCGACACGATCGACGCCCTCCGCATCATCACGCGCTCGGCGGAACCGAACTACGAGCCTGGCGCGCGCTACCTCTACACGAACTCGGGGTGGATCCTCGCGGCGCAGATCGTCTACCGCCTCACCGGTAAGACGCTCGCCCAGTTCGCCGAGGAGCGCATCTTCCAGCCGTTAGGCATGCACGACACGCGCTACCTTGCTGACGCCGCGATGATCATCCCCAACCTCGCGACGGGATACGCCCCGCGCTCGGGCGGTGGCTTCCGCGTCGCACGGTCCGCCTACGACGGCGCCATCATGGGCGCGGGCGCCGTGCACACGACGATCGAGGACTTCGGCCGCTGGCTCGCCAACTACGACTCGGGCACGATCGGCGGGCGCGACATCATCGAGACGATGACGACGGCAACCAAGCTGAATGACGGTTCACCGGCGAAGTCGGGGGCGACCCAGGCGTACGCGGTGGGGCTCAACGCGGGGACGCTGCGTGGGCTCCGGGTCGTGTCGCACGGCGGGAGCTGGGCGGGCTACCGCGCGCACTTCTACCGCTTCCCAGACGATCGCTTCGCCGTCGCCACATTCTGCAACCTCACGACATCGGGCCCGGACTCGCTCGCGCGCAAGGTCGCGGGGATCTACCTCGGCGACAAGATGCAGCCGGATAGCGCCGCGATCTGGACCGCGGCGCTGGCCGCTGCCCCGCGCGCCGAGGTACCCGTGGCGAGCCTCCGCGAGCTCGCAGGGGTGTGGCGCAACGTCGAGCGAGGCGAGGTACGGCGCACGCGACTGGTCGGCGACACGCTCTTCATGGTAGGCGGCGAGCGCCAGCGGATGGTGCCGCTCGACGGCGGGCGATTCCGCGTCGGGTCCACGACCGAGGTGCGGTTCGAGGGCGACGTCCCCGCGCCGTCGCGCCTCATCGTCCGCACGACGGGGGACGTGGTGACGTACACACGCGCCGACACCGCCGTGCTCACGCCCGCGCAACTCGCCGAGTATGCGGGCGACTACCGGAATGATGAGGTGGAGGCGACGCACACGTGGAAGGTCGAAAAGGGGGAGCTCGTCTTCTACGTCAACAACCGGCGCATTGGCGTGCTGGCGCCCACCTACAAGGACGGATTTACCGGCGGCGGCACCGTGATCGACGTGCAGCGTGACGCGCGGGGGCGCATCACGGGCTTCGTGCTCGAATCCGGGCGCGTCCGGCACCTCCGGTTCACGCGGGTGCGGTGATTCGCGGGTGAAGCTCTTCCGCGACGGTGTCGATTTCGCGGTAGGTGGTTCGACGTGTAGGCAGGACGAGGTACCAAACACGACACCGCTTGAAGTGAAGAGGACGCCAGGAGGTCCTATGAGAGCTATATCCGCCACCCTGATGCTCGCCGCCGCACTGACGGTTGCGGCTGCCACGCATATTGCCGAGGCACAAGTGACCGCCACGACCGAGCCCGCGAAGAGCGGACGCGTCAGTGCAAACGGCATCGACTACTACTATGAGATACACGGCTCCGGTGAGCCGCTACTGCTCCTGCACGGCGGGCTCGGCTCGATCGACATGTTCGACGGCAACGTGCTGCCGGCGCTCGCGAAGACCCGCC
>DASURJ010000453.1:0-6247 GCA_036280115.1 Gemmatimonadaceae bacterium | reverse complement strand
ACGGCTACGGGAGGTCACAGCGAATGCCAATGGCGTCCACCACCATGCCCGAGCGACCGCGGACCCCGTCGGCCGGTCGAGCCGTGGCGGGGCACGGTGTGGAGGTGTCGTTCGTCGAGGACGCGGGCGGGGCAGCGGTCGGTGCGATCACGACGATCGCGGTGCGCCGGCCCGACGTCGCGTTCCACCGCCGCGTTGCGGCGTCCCACCGGAAGCAGTGATATCGCAGCGCCGACAGCTGCGTGCCGTCGAAGCGAGCCACCTGCTCGGCGATCACGTTCGACGAGCTGCACGACGCCGCGAACGCTCGGCCACCCGGTCCGCCCCACACCGGGCCGACATCGACCTCGGGGCCGAGCGTCCCGTTCGATTGTACGGGACGGCATCGCACGCCGATGGCGTCGAGCGTCGTGCTGCGCCGCGCGCGAATGCCCGTCAGTACGTGCCCGGTCGGACACACCTGCGCGAACGAGGTGCCCCCCGGCCCGCCCACCACCGGCAGCACATCCTGTCGCGGCAGCCGCGCCGCCGCCACCGGAGCCGTGCGCGCGTTGGCTGTCACCAGCAGCACGACGGCCACCGCGGCGAGCGATCTCGCGCAACGAAGCAGGCGCATCCACGTCTCTGGTTGCCTCGGCATCCGTGTGGACTAGTACCGCGTGCTGAACGTGATCGTCGTGGCCGGCCCCGGCGTCCCGCAGTTTTTCGCGCGAACCGACACCGTGACCGCTTCCGGAATCGCGACCGACAGCACGGTGGACAACGAGGTGACGGTCACCGGCTTGGTGCTGGTCGTGGTCCCGAGCTGGGTCGTTGTGTGACGCGTAACGAGCCACTCGTTGTTAGGCGGCAGGAAGTTGCCCGGCTGCGTCCGCTGCTCCCAGGCGACCGTCACCCGAGTCGGTGACGCCGTGCCCGATCCGAACACGATCACCTGATTGTCGAGCGGACGGGTGACCACCGGCGCGGTGATGTTCGGGATCGATGTGCAGGTCACGCCGGTCGGTGGAGGCGGCACGTACGAGAAGGCGAAGCCCGTTCCTCCACCGCTCGAGGTGGTCCACGTCGGCGGGTCGTTCGTCGCCGACGGGACGAGCCGGAAGGAGAATGTCGTCGTGGAGCACGTAGCCGAGCGCCGAAGCCGGTACTGTACCGACGTGTTGCTCCGGCTCGGAACCGTCACCGTATGACACGGAATCGTGAGCAGGCCGGGCCCGCCGAGGTCCGTACCAGTCACGGTCGCGGTCCATTCGGTACCCGGTTGCAGCGTTGCCGGATCGGGGTTCTTCGTGACCGACGCGACCACGCCGCGGTTCACGACGCGAAACGTGAACCGATCGATGAGCCCGACGCTGAGCGTGATCACGGCGCCGAGCGTGGCATTGCTCGGCACCGTCAGCCGCATCGAGATGTATCCAGTGCCGCCGTCCGTTCCGTTGTCGAGATTGCTGATCGACGCCCCCGCGCCGCTTACGGACACCTGCCCGAACGGAACGAGATCGATGAAGTTCTTCTTGATGCTGATCGAGGACGTTACGCCGCGGCGAACGGGCGGTCGTTGCGTGAGCGAGTACGTCAGGCTCGATGCGAAGTCGACGACGCGAATGTTCTCCGCGAAGTGCGATACCGGCGTGAAGGACACGACGGGCGCGTCGTGTGAGGCCGCGGGGCGCGCGGACGGTGGCACCGAGAGTAGCAGCAGGCCGGTCACGGCGAGACTGCGGCCTAACGTGGACATGGGTGAGTTCTCCGAAGGAATTGGTCTCGACATCTGGGAACCTCAGGGCACCGTCGCGGAGTTCGTGGGCGTTGTCGAATCCGCGGGCGCCGCGCGCGCCCGCCGCACCTGGCGCCATTCACTCGACCGGATGGCGCGCCCCGCGGCATCGAGCGCGACAATGCGCCACCACATCGTGTCGTCTGCAACGCGCTCCCACACGAACGGCGGAACGACATACCGCACCACGCCGCGCCGCACGTAGGCCGTGAACACGCTCGCGCCGTGCGCCGACCCGGCGGTCTCCACGCGATAACGCGCAGCCAGCGCATCCTCGCTCCACCGCACCACGGCCATCGACCCGGTGGGAATGAGCGCACCGTCGTCGGGACGAAGCAGCTCGACCACGCGGGCAGTCGACCCCGCCCGCGTCGTAACCGTCTCACCCGAGCCCACGACGTATCGCAGGGGCGGGATCGCGAAACCGGCTACCCCGCCGCTGTGCAGGATGCCGTCACCGGCGCCCACCACGCCGAGATCGGAGTCGCCTTCGCGCTCGTTGTCGGCCTCGATGCGGAGGAGCAGCAGGTACGATCCGTCCACGCGTGTCGGCAGGCGTTCCGGCTCCGGGCCGGGCAGCTCGAAGCGGCCGTTAGGCGGAAGGAAGACGTTGAACCGCTCGACCTCGGTGTAGCGCCGCTGTGCTCCACGCCGCTCGGCCGGGAGGGCAGCCTCGGGAAGCAGGTCCTCGGGGGTCGGTGGCTCATCGCCGGGCAGCGCCACCTCCCACCGACCCTTGAGACGCCCGGTGCCGTTGTACGTGATGCGCGCGACGACCGGCGGTACATGCTCGTCGCTCGCGAGCACGAGCACTGGCACGTCGGAGTCGAATGCCAGCTGCACATCGGTGAGCGCGAACGGAACCCGCGCACCTCCACCCGTGAGCCGGCAGGTCACGGCCACGTACTCGTCGGGACCACCCGTCACGCTCTCGAACCGCCTGACGTAGAAGAAGGTCGATCGAGCTCCGCGAGCCGCATCCTCGTACGCGCGCCGCGCCACCGAAGGCGGAATCGACATGATGTCCGTCACCGCACCGCGACCGCTCGGCCGCAACAGGTCGTAGCGTGACGGGAGCCTTCCGAAGATCGACCCGGGATCGCACCGCAGCCCGATGTCCGGCGCGGCGTCCACCAGCTGCCCGCACCACACGCCTTCACGTGGCACCCGGTCACCCACGCCGCCGAACGTCAGGAACACCGTCGTCGCACCGGTGGCGTTGACACTGACGCCTGTCGGGTTCACGCGCACCTGCTGCGCGCCGGCGTGCCCCGAAGCGGCGATGCACATCGCGACGCATACGGCCACCCACTCCACGAGCCCGAGCGACCCGATCGCTCGGCGACGCGGCGTCCGGAACGAGGTCGCGCTCATATCAGAGCACCCGATACGAGAAGCCGGTCGCCACGTTCCACCGCAGACGACGGCCCGGTGGCAGCACCGACGCGACAGCATCGATCCGCTGCCGTGTCTCGGCCGACAGGCGCTGGTAGCGCACGAAGAGGCTGCCGCGTGCGTTGCCCCCGCCGGCGCCGCCACGAATGTCGAAGCCGTGCGAGAGCTCTGCCCGCACGTCGGCCTGCGTGCCGCGGGTGGTGGCGGGACGGTCGCGTGACACGGTGGCGGTATAGCCGCCGGAGAACTGCGCGAGTCGCGTGAGCTGCCACGTGCCTGCCACGCCCAGACGACGAAGCCGCTGCGACTGATCGAGCTCCTCGTTCGTCTGCTGCTCGTCGGTCGCATCGACGCCGACGTCCAGCGTGGCCAGCGGCGTGAACCCGACCGAGAGCGCGTAAATGCCGGTCGCGAAATCCGCGCGCTCGCGTCCAGGTTGTCGGTTGTCCTGTGCGCTGCGGGCGAAGCGATAGCTCACTCTCCAACGCGTCAGCGTCCATTGCGCGGACGCCTCCGCCGTGGTGCTCAGCTGATCCGGCAGATCCACCGGACGGAAGTCGCCGTTCGTCGGCACGCCATCGGCGACCGCGTGCATGCGCCCCCAGCTTCCCGAGAGCAGCGGGAGATAGGCCGAGAGTCGCGGAATCCGCGTCAACGCCTGGGCGAGCGGGAGCGTGACGCTCGTGAGCGTCTGTCGGTTCTCCGTCCGCAGTACCGAGGGCACGTCACCGAGGTTGTCTCCGCTCCGCACGTGCGCCACCTGAACGCCGAGCGAGCCTAACGTGAGCGCGACCTCGCCACCGTTGTCCTGGCGATCGGCCTGCGGCGACGTGGCGACACTTCGATAGAGTGGGTCCACCCGCTCGTGCCGCAGAATCACCGACAGGTCGGTCGTGATGCGCGACAGGAGGCGACGCTGCCGGAGAACGTCGATGCCGAGCTCCGCGTATCGCGCGTCCCCGCGCGCGGCGCCGAGCGGTACGAGCGTCACATCCTCCGCGAGCTCGTCGTCGCGCGCCGGACGCAGTCGGCTGCGCGCCCACTCCGCGCGAAGCCGCACGCGCTGGCCGGGCGTGCGTGCGTCGAGCGCGATGCCCTGTCCGCCGCCGCGCTCCGCGTCGACGATCGCCCCGCGCGCTATACCGTTGGTCGGCCGCGTCGAGCCGTCGACCACGGTGGTCTCGAGGCGGAGCGATCCTGGACGACTGGGCACGAGCTCCATCGCGAGCATCGCCGTGCGCAAAAGGTGACGACTATCGCCCACGCCGAGGAGGTTGTTCCACCCGACGATGCTCGAGCCGTTGGCCGCGGCGAGCGTGAGCGTCGCCGGTCCACGCGCCATGGAGGCAATCACCCCTCGGCTCGGGAACTGCTGCACCAGATGGCGCTGCTGTCCGAGGGTGAGCGATCCTAACGACAGCGTGGTCGGGCCGCCGCGCAGTGACACGGAGAAGTCGGCGAGATCGATGAGCGGGGCGGCCTGTTGGCGCTCGCTGAACCGCAGCGCTTGCTCCCGCTCGCTCGTTCCCGCCACGTTCCACTGTGTTTCCAGCGTCAGACCGCGGCGCTGGAACGCGGCCTGAACGCCGGCACTCCCCGTGAAGTCCTGGAACGTCCGGCGCGGCGACGGCGTCTCCAGCGCCGAGGTGTGTTCGGCGAGCTGGCCAACGTTGTTGAGCGTCGCGGACGGAGCCACGCGCATCGACTCGAACCCCCCGCGCGTGAGCACGCTCACCGGGAACCGGCCGACCTCCGTCCAGGCCGTGTCGGTGATCGAGTACGCGATCACCTCGTGGCTGCCTGGCGCGACACGGGCAACGCGCAGGTGCAGCGTGACGGTGGTGCCCTCGTCGGTCGCGAAGCCTGCCAGATCCGCCGCGCCAACGACCAGCGCGAGTCGCTCGCCGCGAAGCAGTGGGCGACCGAGCCTGAACGCGAGCGACGCGTCATGCGCCACCGGCCGGCCCGGCGCCCATGCCTGGGTCACCGTCAGCGGCGCCGGCACGCTATCCGGCGGCGACGGCGCGGTGGGCGACTGGAGTGACGCGAACGAGGCGATCAGAAGGGCGCTCATCATGACGTCGGCAATTCGGACGGACCATCCGTGTGGGCCGGCGCCAATGTTCGAGGCCAACACCGATGGCGCATGACGCGTTCGCGTCGGTCGGGTCGCTTGCCCTCTGCGCATCTTCGCGCCCATCTTCGCGCCGGGCCCTCATGCGATTCCGCCACACGTCGATCCGATCGCCGACTCCGTCGCTTCGGCCAGTGCGACAGGCCCGGCGCGCTCGGCACGCTCCGCGCAGCCGATCCGCGTGGGCGCCGTTCGTGGCGGCGCTCGCTGCGGCCGGCGCCGCGTCACTCGTGGCATCACCCGCCGCATCGCAGGGCCGGCTGCTGCACGTCGACCGCTTCACGACCGAACAGGGGCTTGCGCAGAACACCGTGTCCGCGGTGGTGCAGGACAGCGCCGGTTACATCTGGGTCGCCACGCCGCGAGGCCTGCAGCGGTTCGACGGGTACGCGTTCGTGCAGTACACGTCACTCGATCCGCAAGCACCATCCGAGTTGGCGGGGCACATCCATACCGTTCGCGTCGACTCGCGCGGCAACCGCTGGATCGCGACGCCGCAGTCCCTCTTCCGACTCGGCGCCCACGGGCTGGCGCTCACGCGCGTGCATCAGGGCGGCAGCACCGCGCGGTTCGTCATGGACTCGGCCGGCCGCCTCTGGTTTCTCGAGAGCGGCGCGCTCAAGTGGGTGGAGACGAACGCCGAGCAGCCACGTGCCGTCACGGCGTTCACCGACTCGGCGCTGACGTCCTGCTGGGCGCTCGCGGCCGCGCGCCGCGGCGCGATGTGGCTCGGCTGCCAGGGCGACTCGAGCGTGTTCGC
Organism: Gemmatimonadaceae bacterium; assembly: GCA_036280115.1. Classification (GTDB taxonomy): domain Bacteria; phylum Gemmatimonadota; class Gemmatimonadetes; order Gemmatimonadales; family Gemmatimonadaceae; genus JAJKIV01. The sequence goes on along the minus strand of DASURJ010000453.1, from coordinate 181 downwards.
GATGAACGTCGATCCGGCAACGAACCGGATGACCAGGTTCGCGCTGGACTCACTGATGGCCGCCTTCACCGGGTTCGAGGATCACGAAGGGCGCATGTGGATCGGCGGCGACCGCGGACTGATGGTGCTCGACCCGGGACGCGATCGGTTTCGGATGGTCGAAGCGTTCCGGGGCGTCTAC
>DASURJ010000452.1:0-2129 GCA_036280115.1 Gemmatimonadaceae bacterium | reverse complement strand
ACGCTCCAGCCTCAGCTTGCGACGCTCGCCGGCGTGCAGCGAGTGAGCACGGAGGGCGCGCGCCCAATCGCCATGCGGGTGTGGATCGATCCGGACAGGCTCGCGTCATTCAACCTGGCGCCCGGCGACGTCCATTCGGCGCTGCGCCGCAACAACTACCTCGCGGCGGTCGGCCAGACGAAGGGTGATCTCGTGCAGATCAACCTGCTCGCAAACACCGACCTCCGTTCGGTAGCCGAGTTCGAGGACCTCATTGTCGCCGACCGCAATGGCGCGATCGTCCGCCTGAGCGACGTCGCCCGCGTCGAGCTCGGCGCCGAAGAGGCGGAGATGGTCGCGAAGTTCAGCGACAAGGAAGCCGTCTACCTTGGCGTCTGGCCGCTTGTCGGGACGAACGAGATCGAGGTCGCGCATCGTCTGCGCGCCGAGATGGAGCGTATCCGTCCGACGCTCCCCAAGGACATCGACATGCAGCTCGCGTACGACGCGACGGTGTTCATGGAGGACGCGCTCAAGGAGATCACGAAGACGCTGACCGAAACGGTGCTCATTGTCGGCCTCGTCGTGTTCCTCTTCATGGGATCGATCCGCACCGCGCTCGTGCCGCTCGTGGCGATGCCGATCTCGCTCGTCGGATCGGCCATCATCATGTACGCGTTCGGGTTCAGCCTGAACCTGCTCACCATCCTCGCGATCGTGCTGGCGGTCGGTCTCGTCGTGGACGATGCGATCGTCGTCGTGGAGAACGTCGAGCGCCACGTCCGGTTGGGCAGGACGCGCATCCAGGCGGCGATCATCGGCGCCCGCGAGCTCATGGGACCGATCATCGCCATGACGATCACGCTCGCGACCGTCTACACGCCGATCGGGTTCCAGGGCGGGCTCACGGGCTCCCTGTTCCTCGAGTTCGCGATCACGCTCGCCGCCGCCGTCGTGTTGTCGGGGATCGTCGCGGTCACGCTCTCGCCGGTCATGAGCTCGCGCTTCGTGCACGAGCACGGACGCGAGGGACGCCTGACGCGATTCGTGAACCGCGGCTTCGACGTCGTGCGCGCGTGGTACGCGAAGGTGCTCGACGGCGCGCTGCAGATGCGCTGGGCGATCGTCGCCGCGTCGGTGCTCGTGATGGTCGCGGCGTGGCCGCTCTACACGTTCTCGAAGAAGGAGCTCGCTCCGGTCGAGGACCAGAGCCACATCAGCATGTTCATGCAGGCGTCGCCTGACGCGTCGCTCGCGGCCTCCAACCGTGCGTCGCTCGAGGTGGTGAAGGCCATCACGGCGTTCCCCGAGACGCGGTTCATGTGGTCGCTCACCGCGCCGTGGGGTGCGTTCGGCGGCATGGTGGCGAAGGACTGGAAGGAGCGGGAGCTCTCGACGCAGGAGCTGTACGGACAGGTATACGGGGCTGTCTCGCAGATCCCGGGACTTCGCGTGTTCCCCCGCCTCGACCCGCCGCTGCCGACGCCCGGCCAGTACGACGTCGAGCTCGTGCTGCAGAGCGATGCGCCCCCCGAACAGATGCTCGAGGCGGTGGGCCAGGTCGTTGGCGCCGGCTGGCAGAGCGGCAAGTTCCTGTACGTCGATACGGATCTCAAGATCGACCTGCCCGAAGCGCGCGTGGTGATCGACCGCGAGCGCGTCGCCGACCTGGGGCTCGACCTCGCGTCGGTCGGTCAGGAGCTCGGCACGTTGTTAGGCGGTGCGTACGTGAACCGCTTCAACTACTTCGACCGGAGCTACAAGGTCATCCCGCAGATCGGCGAGGAGAACCGGGCAACCGTCGCGCCGCTGCTCGACCTCAAGATCAAGACGCCGAGTGGTGACCTCGTCCCCGTCTCGACGTTCACCCGTATCGAATCGAGCACCGCGCCGCGGACGCTCAACCGTTTCTCGCAGCGGAACGCCGTGCGCGTGTTCGGCGGCGTGAAGCCAGGTGTCACGAAGGAGGAAGGGCTTCGCGTCCTGGAGCAGGCGGCGCTCGCCGTCGGCGGTCCGGGCGTCACAATGGACCACGCCGGCGAGTCGCGGCAGATCCGCCGCGAGGGCGCGGCGCTCACGGTGACGCTCGTGTTCGCCGTGGTCCTGATCTATCTCGTGCTCAGTGCCCAGTTCCAGAGCTTCCGTGACCC
>DASURJ010000451.1:0-9085 GCA_036280115.1 Gemmatimonadaceae bacterium | reverse complement strand
TTAGGACTCTGACCCCTAACGTTACAAAATATAACGGCGGAGGTCCTCGTCTTCCATCACGGGGCGCAGGCGGTCGTTCACCACCGTGCGGTCCACCATGATCGCGTCGGTGCCGCGGTCGGGGAGGTCGTAGAGCACGTCCTCGAGCAACGTCGTCATCACCGTGTGCAGGCGGCGGGCGCCGATGTTCTCCATGCGGCCGGTCACGCTCGTTGCAATGCGCGCGATCTCCGCGATGCCGTCCGGGGTGAAGTTCAGCTTCGCCCCCTCGGCCTCCACGAGCGCCGAGTACTGCTTCGTGAGGGCGTTCTCGGGCTCCGTCATGATGCGGACGAAGTCACCTTCGGTGAGCGGCTTGAGCTCCACGCGAATCGGGAAGCGGCCCTGCAGCTCGGGAATGAGATCGCTCGGCTTCGAGACGTGGAACGCGCCCGCCGCGATGAAGAGCACGTGATCCGTCTTCACGAGGCCGTACTTCGTCTGCACGTTCGAGCCTTCGACGATCGGCAGCAGGTCGCGCTGCACCCCCTCGCGCGACACGTCCGGGCCACCCGCGTGCTCGCCGCGTGCCCCGGCGATCTTGTCGATCTCGTCGAGGAAGATGATGCCGAGCTTCTCCACGCGCTCGAGCGCGTCGGACGTCACGTCCTCGAGGTCGATGAGCTTCTCGAACTCCTGCTCGAGCAGGATGCGCCGCGCCTCGGACACCTTCACCGTGCGCCTCTTCTTGCGCTTCGGGAGCATGTCCTGGAGCATCTCCGTGAAGTTCTCCATCCCTTCGGGCGCGCCTTGCGGCACCATCATGTCGAACATGGGGCCGTGCTGCGTGACCTCGACCTCGACCTCGCGCGACTCGAGCTGGCCGTCGATGAGCAGCTGCTTGAGCTTCTCGCGCGTGCGCTTGTAGCGGTCGAGCGCCGCGTTATGGTCGGTCGCCTCCTGCTGCACCGACCCGTCGGCGCCAACGACGAACACGCCGGCCTGGCCGCCCTGCCCTGCGGCGGCGGCCGCGGGCACGTGCGTCGGCGCCGCGGGCTTCGCGTCGGCCGGCATGGGCAGAAGAAGGTCGAGCAGGCGCTCGTCCACCTTCTCGTGGGCGAGATCCTCGACCTCAGACTCTCGCTCGGTGCGCACCATGTCGATGGCGCTCTCCACGAGGTCGCGCACCATCGCCTCGACGTCGCGGCCGACGTAGCCCACCTCGGTGAACTTCGACGCCTCGACCTTCACGAACGGGGCGCCGGCGAGCTTGGCCAGGCGGCGCGCGATCTCCGTCTTGCCCACACCCGTGGGCCCGATGAGGATGATGTTGTTCGGCGAGATCTCGTCGCGAATGGCGTCGGGCGCGCGCTGGCGCCGCCACCGGTTGCGTAGCGCGATGGCCACCGCCTTCTTCGCATCGCCCTGCCCGACGATGTAGCGATCGAGCTCGGCGACGATCTGGCGGGGCGTGAGATCCGCGAGGCGGGCGACCACCTGCTGCGTACGATTGCTGGGCATCGACTATATCCAGAGGCTATCCAGAGGCGCGGGACGCGTGACGCCGGACAGGAGTCGAGTCGGCGGGCGTCAGCCCTGCGACTCGAGCACCGTGATGTTGGTGTTGGTATACACGCAGATCTCGCCGGCGATCTCGAGCGCGCGTCGAACGATGTCGGCGGGCGCCAGCGCGGTGGTGCTCACGAGCGCCCGCGCCGCGGCGAGCGCATAGGCGCCGCCCGACCCGATGGCGAGAATCCCGTCGTCGGGCTCGATGATCTCACCGTTGCCCGAGATCACGAATCCGTGGCTGCGATCCACGACCGCCAGCAGGGCCTCGAGTCGGCGAAGCACGCGGTCGCTGCGCCAGTCCTTCGCCAGCTCCACGGCCGCGCGCGGAAGGTTGTTGGGGTACCGCTCGAGCTTCTCCTCGAACTTCTCGAAGAGCGTGAACGCGTCGGCGGCGCTGCCGGCGAAGCCGGCAAGGAGCTGGCCGCCGCGGAGCGCGCGCACCTTCTGCGCGTTGGACTTCATGACGGTCTCGCCGACGGTGACCTGGCCGTCGCCGCCGAGCGCAACCTTGCCGTCGCGGCGTACGGCGAGAATCGTCGTCGCGCGAATGCGGGGGAGAGTGCTGTGCATGCGGGAAAGATAGCCGGTGGCGCCGTGTCGTTCCGAGCGAAGCTGGCGGAGCGCCAGCGGAGTCGAGGAATCGCGCTCCTCCCGGTAGAGCGCCCCCCTCGGTGGGACGACTGCGATTCCTCGACTCGCTTCGCTCGCTCGGAATGACCAGTTAGCGCAGGCGCGGGCGTCCGTCGGGCGGCGTGTCCTCGGGGGAAGGCGTCGCCCGCCCCGGAACGCCGTCGCTCGCCTTCATGATTGGCGCCTCACGGTCACCGCGCACCGGCGGCCGGTCTCGCCGCGGCGGACTGTCCGCGAGTCCCTGCGCCGCCACAGGCGCCGGTCGAGACGCGACGTCGGCCAACCCGGGCCGGGTGCTCGGTCTCGGGGCCGCGCGCTTCTCGCCCCGGCGCGCCGGACCGCGAAACGCGAACAGCTCGCCCAGATACGCGCGGTTCAGCCACCCCCCCGCGGCGAGCAGGACAACGCCCAGGAGTATGGCAACCGTCCCGTAGCGCCAGGTGTCGCGTCCGATGAGCGCCGCCGCGATGGCCAGGATCCCGAGCCCGACGAGCGCCTCGCCGCCGCGGTGCCGCTCCGCGCGATTACGTCGCCGGCGCTCGCGCGATGGCATCGCCCTATCCGGAAGTTGGGCGTCGAGAACCAGGCCCAGCCCCAGGATCGCCACCAGGACGCCCATCAACAACGGAATCTGCTCCAGACGCATGTCGGTCACCTCTTGCAAGAACAAGGCGAGCCCGAGAGTCAGGCGCGCGGATGAGCTTTCCGGTAGACCTGCTTGAGCCGTTCGACGCTGGTATGCGTGTAGATCTGCGTGGTCGAGATCGACGCGTGGCCGAGCAGCTCCTGCACCGCGCGAAGGTCAGCGCCCGCATCGAGGAGATGCGTGGCGAACGTGTGCCGGAGCGAGTGCGTGCTCAACCCCGCGCTCTCGTCGATCTGCGAGAGGAACTTCGTGACCACGAGCTGGATGGCGCGCGTGCTCAGCCGACGCCCGTGTGCGCTCAGGAAGAACGCGGCGCGATCGACCTTCGGGCCGATCGCGCGCGCCAGCTCGTCGCGCTTCGCTTCGTAGTTGCGGAGCGCGAGAGTCGCGTGGTCGCCCACGGGAATGATGCGCTGCTTTCGCCCCTTCCCCGTCACCTTCACCTGCTGCGACACGAGGTCCAGATCGCCGCGGTTCACGCCGCGGAGCTCCGAGAGGCGCATCCCGGTGGAGTAGAACAGCTCGAGGATCGCGAGATTCCGCACGTCGTTGAACTTCCCCTCCCACGCACGCACCTCGGCTGCCTGGAACACCAGGTCGATCTGTGCACGGTCGAGATAGCTCGGGAGGTACCGCTCGAGCTTTGGCGTCCCGACGGCGCGCGCCGGGTTTGCGTCCACCACCTCGTTGCGATGGAGGAACCGATAGAACGTGCGGATGGCCGAGAGAGCGCGCGCGATCGATCGCTTCGACAGGCCGCGCTTCGTGAGGTGCGCGAGGAAGGAGCGAATCGCGAGGCGGTCCACGCCCTGCCACGACCAGTCGTCGCCGCCGTAGTACGTCGAGAAGAACGTGACGAGCTCGCCCAGGTCGCGCCCGTACGCGAGCACCGTGTTGGGTGACACGTCGCGCTCGTTCCGGAGGTGCTCGAGAAACTCGGCGACCTCGGGGGACAGCGCGCCGCCGCTGATCACGCGACCGCCACCGCCGATAGGTCGTTCGACGCCATCCACTCATCGAGCACGCGAAGCGCACGCTCGGCGAGAAGCTCGCGCTTGCGGCGCTTGTCGCGCACCGGCGACTCGAGCTCGTCGAGCAGCCCGAAGTTCGCGTTCATGGGCTGGAAGTGCCGCGGCTCCGCCTCGTGCAGGTAGCGGTAGAGGGCACCGAGCATCGTGGTGGGCGGCGGGACAACGGGTTCGCCGCCGTCGAGCAGGCGCGCGAGGTTGATCCCGGCCAACAGTCCCGTCGCCGAGCTTTCGGTGTAGCCCTCCACGCCAGTGAGCTGACCGGCGAACAGCGTGAACGGATCGTCACGCAGCGAGAGGTGTCGCGTCAGGCAGGCGGCGGCGTTGATGTACGAGTTGCGGTGCACCGACCCCCAGCGAAGAAACTCCGCGTTCTCGAGCCCCGGAATCATCCGGAAGACCCGCTGCTGCTCGCGCGTGCGGAGCCGAGTCTGAAAGCCCACGAGATTCCACATGCGGCCGCCGCGGTCCTCCATGCGGAGTTGCGCAATGGCGTACGCCTCGCGTCCCGTGCGCGGATCGCGGAGCCCGACCGGCTTCATCGGTCCGAAGCGCAACGTCTCGCGGCCGCGACGCGCCATCTCCTCGACGGGCATGCATCCCTCGAAGTACGGGATGGGGTCGAAGTCGTGGCCTTCGTACTGGTCGGCCGCAATCAAGGCGTCGATGAAGGCCTCGTACTGCTCGCGCGTGAAGGGGCAGTTGACGTACGCACCCTCGCCGGCGAGGTCGGGCCCGCCGCCCGCGTCCACGCCCGCCGCGCCGTTCATCGTCTCCTTCCCATAACGCGATGCCCGGAACACGACCGACGCATCGAGCGAATCACCGGCGACGATGGGCGCGATCGCGTCGTAGAAGGCCAGCGATTCGATTCCGAGACGCGCCTGGATCGTGCGTGAGAGCGCATCGGACGTCAGCGGCCCGGTTGCGATGATCCCCGGAGATGGAAGCTCGGTGATCTCACCGCACACGACGTCGATGCGCGGGTGCGACGTCACCCATCGATGAACCGCGGCCGAGAAGAGCTCACGGTCCACAGCCAGTGCCGAGCCGCCCGGAACGCGTGCGTCGTCCGCGGCGCGCAAGATGAGCGAGCCCAGCGCGCGCATCTCGGCCTTGAGCAGCCCGTGCGCATTGGACGTCTCGGTGCTCTTGAACGTGTTGGAGCACACGAGCTCGGCCAGGCGATCGGTGCGATGCGCGGGCGTCGTACGCACCGGCCGCATCTCGTGCAGCACGACACGCCATCCGCGCTCGGCGAGCTGCCAGGCGGCCTCGCTTCCGGCGAGCCCGCCGCCGACTACGTGGATTGGCTCCGAAGCTGACGTGTCCTGCTCGTTGCGCGCGCTCGCCATGCGGGAATGATAGCACGCGCACGTCCGGCGAGCCTCGTGCGTGCCGCCGCGCGTGGCGTCGAGGCACTGACGATCACCACCACCGCCGCCACGATGACCGCCATCGCGAACATCGTCCAGCCGGTGACGCTCTCGCCCGCGACCGCCCAGCCGAGCAGTACGGCGACGACCGGGTTCACGTAGGCGTGCGTCGCCACGCGCGACGGCGTGGACACGCGCATGAGCCACAGGTACGCGGTGAAGCCAACGAGCGCGCCGGCCACGACGAGGTACGCGACCGCGAGCAGGGACGCCGGCGTGATGGCCGAGATGGACAGCTCCCGGTGCTCGCCAAGCATGAATCCGCCGACGATCGAGAGCATCGCGCCGGCGATCATCTGCATTCCGGTCGAGCGCGCGGGGGACGCGGGTAACGCGGCCCGGCGCGAGTAGAGCGCGCCCACGGACCACAGCAACGCCGAGAGCACGAGCGCGCCGACACCTGACAGGCTCACGCCGGCATTGCCGGCGGAGAACGAAGGCGCGACGAGGATGCCGAGCCCCGCGAGCCCGATCACTACGCCGATGAGGACGCGTGGCGCCGGCCTGGTTCGCGCCTCCGCGCTCTCGAGCAGAACCATGAAGAGTGGCGTCGTGGCGAGGACGAGCGACGCGATGCCCGATGGCACGTCGCGCTCGGCCCAGCCGACGAGCGAGGTGCCGCCGACGATCAGGAGCGCGCCCACGATGAACGCGTCACGCCACGCGCGGCGTCCGTTGGCGGCGGGAGCGGTAGTGACTCGAGCTCGCGAGCGCCCGGCGCGCTCCCGCAGCACGGACCAGCCGTACAGCATGACACCCGCGAGCAGGAACCGCACGCCGGTCATGAAGAAGGGCGGGACGGTCTCGACGGCGTACTTGATCGCGAGGTACGTCGACCCCCAGATGACATAGATCGCCGCGAACGCGGCGATCAGCTTCACGCGCGACGGCGCGCCGGCCGGGTCAACGGACGCCATCTCCACCCTCGGACGACTGCCCGGCATCGGCGCCGGTGATCGGAATCATCGACGTTTCCTTCGCGGTGCGGAGGACGATCGTCGTTCTGGTGGATCGCACGCCCTCGAGCGCGCCGATGCGGTCGGAGAGGAGGTCGTTGAGCGTGGTGGTGTCACGGACGCGGACCTTGAGGAGGAAGCAGTCCTCCCCCGCGACGTGGTGGACCTCCTGGACTTCGGGCATGGCGACGAGCGCCGCCTCGGTCTGGCGCGCTCCGCCACGCTCCTCGGACCGAACGAGGACGAACGCGAGGAGCCCACGGTCGACCGCGCTCGGGTCGATGGAGGCGGTATATCCCCTGAGGGCCCCGCGCTCCTCGAGCTTGCGGATGCGCTCGAAGACGGCCGATGGAGCGAGCCCGACCCGGCGCGCGATTTCGGCGTTCGAGATGCGGGCGTCGCCCTGGAGGAGGTCGAGAATTGCGAGGGACGTTTCGTCGATCATGCGTTTATTCTAGCGCATTTCCGACGAATCGTCAACGAATGCCGCACATGTGCGACTATTCGTCGTATTGCTGTGTCCGCCAGGTCAGGCTACTGGTAACAGCTCCAGGGCGGCGGAAAGGGCGTCGGCCATCTGCGCGGCGGTGAGGTAACGCTCGGCGGGGTCGATCACGAGCGAGCGCTTCAGGATCAGCGCCACCTCGTCGGGGACGTCGGGCCGCAGCGCGCGAACGTCCGGCGGCGGCTCGTCGAGCCGGCGCTGCATCGTCTCCCGGGCCGACGCCGACGCGAACGGCACGGCGCCGGTGAGCATCTCCAGCAGCACACACCCCAGCGAGTAGAGATCCGAACGCGAATCCGCGATCCGCCGTCCCGACACCTGCTCCGGGCTCACGTAGTTGGCCGTGCCGACGATGTACTTCTTGTCCTCGCGCGACTCGGCCGTCGGCGCCATGGCCGGCGCGCGGGCGTGCCCGAAGTCCAGCAGGATGGCGCCGCCGGCGGAGAGCAGCACGTTCTCGGGCTTCACGTCGCGGTGCACGACGCCGTGCGAGTGCACGTGGCCTAACGCGAGCGCGATGTCGCGCGCCGCCCGGACCGCCTCGTGCACGGCGAAGGCCCCGGTCCGCTGCAGCCGCTGGCGGATCGTCTCCCCGGCGATGAACGGCATGGCGAAGAACAACAGCCCATGCGCCTCTCCCGCGTCGGTGATGGGCACCACGTTCGGGTGCGACATCTTCTGCAGGATCTGCATCTCGAGGAGGAAGTACTGCGAGCGCTCGTTCGCCGCGGCGCCGCTCTTCATGACCTTCACCACCACGCGCTCGCCATTTCCCTCGCGAACCGCGAGGTAGACACGCGACGTCGCGCCGGTCCCGAGCTCGTCGACGATCGACCAGCCCGTTCCCAGCCGCGATTCAATGGCGGCGATGAGGTTCATCCAGTTATAGACGACCGAACCGGTCAGACCGCTACGGCTTCCTCGGGCTCCGTGCTCACGACATCCCACTCGTTGCCGCACTTGATGCACTTCCGGAACTCACCGCGCGTCTTGTTCGACTTCATTTCCGCACCCAGGTACCCACAGTCCGGGCACTTCTCGGGCACGGGCTTGTCCCAGCAGACGAAGTCGCAGTTGGGGTAGTTGGAACACCCATAAAATGCCTTACCGCGCTTCTTCGACCGCCGCTCGGCGATCTCGCCGCCGTCCTTGGGGCACATGACGCCCGTCGGCATGGACCGCGTCCCCCGGCACTTCGGGAACCGGCTGCAGCCGAGGAAGAACCCCGAGCGCCCGTGGCGCTTGAGCATCATTGCGCCGCACTCGTGGCACGTGTACTCGGTGGGCTCGGCCGGCTTCCGGTCGCCCTTGAGCGGCCGGGTGAACTTGCAGGTCTTGGGATGGTTCTCGCAGGCGACGAACGGGCCGAAGAACCCGCCCTTGGGCATGAGACGGCCGCCGCAGTTCGGGCACCGCTCGGTCGCGAGGCCCGAGAGGTCGTGCGCTTCGGCAATGAGGCTCTCGACCTTCACGGCGTTGAGGGACTTCTCGAACGGCGTGTAGAAGTCGCTGAGCACGCGGCGCCATTCCAGCGCGCCGTCCTCGACCTTGTCGAGCTCCCCTTCCATCTCGGACGTGAAGCCGACGTTGAAGATGTCGGGGAACTGCTTCACCATCACGCGTTCCACGCTCTCGCCTAACGGCGTGGGGAAGAACCGGCGCTGCTCGAGCTGCGTGTAGTGGCGGTCGACGAGCGTGGAGATGATCTGCGCGTACGTGGACGGCCGCCCGATGCCGAGCCGCTCGAGCTCCTTGACCAGACTCGCTTCGGAGAAGCGCGGTGGCGGCTCGGTGAAGTGCTGCGACGGCGTGACCTCCCGGACCGGCACGCGCTCGCCCGACTCGAGCGTGGGGAGCGCCTGCTCGTCCTCGAGCACCCGGTGCTCGCCTTCCTCGTGCGCCTCGCGGTACAGCGCCAGGAAGCCGGGGAACTTGATGACGCTGCCCGTGGACCGGAACAGGTACGCGTGCGGCGTCTTCACGGCCACGCCGGCCTTGGCGAGGTCGTAATCGACGGTGGTGGTGTCGAACACCGCCGGCGCCATCTGCGATGCCATGAAGCGCTGCCAGATGAGCTGGTAGAGCTTGAACTGGTCTTCCTTGAGGTAACGCCTAACGAGCTCGGGCCGCCGGGCCGGGTCGGTGGGGCGGATGCCCTCGTGCGCGTCCTGCGCGTTCCCGGCGTTCCGCCCGCCGCCGAACAGCTGCGGCCCCGCGGCCAGGTACTCGTTGCCGAACAGGGTACGCAGGTGGTCCCGCGCCGCGAGCGCGGCACTCTCGGCCACCCGCGTGGAGTCGGTTCGCATGTACGTGATGAGACCGACCGCGCCCTC
>DASURJ010000450.1:0-3595 GCA_036280115.1 Gemmatimonadaceae bacterium | reverse complement strand
TGACCCCTTCCGTACCTAACGAACGCGGTCCTGCAGCGCGTGCGCGAGCGAATCGACGCAGTGCGCGGCCAGCTCGTCGGAGTCGTAGGCGTACCCCACGACCTCGTCGCTCCGCCACTGCCAGTCCTCCACCCGCGTCGCGTCGGCCCGGAACACCGTTTCGCGCAGCGGCACGGCGCTCGGACGCGACCCCGTGGCGCGTTGGGCGACGCGGCCTTCCCACTCGATGACCATGAGACGGCCTGTCGCGACCGTGTCCGGCCGCGTGCGCACCCATGAGAGCGTGAGCGCCACGGGCCCGAGTTGCACCGTGCAACGCCCCGGCATCCGATGCACCTCGAGCGGTGTCTCGACTTCGTCGCGATTCACGGTCGCCACGCGTTTTTCCACCGCGCCGGCAAGCCGATCGAACTCGCGACCGAGATGCGCGATGGCACGGTGGGAGGCCAGGAACGCTTCGCGCTGTTTCGCGAACTGCTCGTCCGCCGGGTCGCCGTTCACCTCGATATCCGCCGGGAACTCGCGCGTCGCGCCGCCCGCCGCGGCAACCGCCTCGATGATCCACTCCGCGCACCGCTCGATCTCACCCTCGCCGAATGCCCGCGCGGGCGACTTGCGCAGCCAGCTCGGTGTCTCCGCCTGGTCGAGCAGCACCACCCGCACCGACTCCGCGCCCTTGCTTGCCAGGCGTCGCTTGACGGCCGCGGCGTCTTCCTTCGTCGCCTCGTCCTTGCCCCAGAGATGCTGGTGGAGGACGACGACGACGCGCGCCGACCGCGCAAGCGCCTGCGAGCGCGGCGCGTCGAGTGGTCCCTCGGCCGACGCAGTCCACACGGCGCCCGCCGGCGATGTGCCTGGCAGACGCAACGCGACCTGCCGCTCGAGCGCACGCAGTACGCGAGTGTCGTAGTCAGTCGCCGACACGGCGACTTCGAACGCGAACGAGGGTGATTTGACGGTCACCGTTCGATTACCCCTTGTGACGGAACGTGATACGCCCGCGAGTCAGATCGTACGGCGAGACCTCCACCGTGACGCGGTCACCGTTCAGAACGCGAATGCGGAACCGCCGCATCTTCCCCGCGAGCGTGGCGATCACCGAGTGCCCGTTGTCCAGCGAAACGCGGAACATCGCGCTCGGCAGGACGTCGGACACGATGCCATCGAGCGCTAACGCTTCCTCCTTCGACATGCAAACCCTCCACCCAGAGTGATGTGGGCGCGCGCAGCGCGTGCAACCCCCGTGCAATCCGTGCAGCGCGTGCGCCGCCCGCGAGCCGCCTAACGCGAACGCCCTGCCGTGCGCCCGCGACGACGCGCCGCGGCGGCCTTGAGCTGCTTCGCCTCACTCGGCTTCACGTAGTGCCGCTTCTTCCGGAGATCCTTCAGGATCCCCGACTTGAGCACCTTCTTCTTGAACGACTTGAGCGCCCAATCCAGGCGATCGGTCTCGCTCAGTGTCACTTCGACCATGCTGACCTCCGAGGTATAACGCGGCCGTGTCGCTGGGAACACGACCGTGAACTCAAACGAACGGCCGGCACGGAGGCGGATGTACGCCTCCACGCCGGCCTGCCCTCAGCGCGGGCGGAAACTCCGCGGCAACGAATCAGCGCGGCACCTTCGTCACGTTCTCCGCGGCAGGACCCTTGGCGCCCTGCACCACATCGAACTCCACGCGCTCACCCTCGGCGAGCGTCTTGAAGCCGCTCCCTCCGATGGCGGAGTGATGGACGAAGCAGTCCTTCTCGCCATCGTCTCGCGTGATGAACCCGAATCCCTTGCTGTCGTTGAACCACTTGACGGTCCCCGTGAGACGCATCGCCGTACTCCAGAAAATGGTTGGTGATCGGAGTACAAACGGCGTACACACCGAACACAAGTGACTCGAGCTCACTCGTTTGAGTCGAGCGCGGCTCCCTCAGCCAACCGGGCCGGCACGATAGCGCGCCCTCGAAAAACGAAAGGGGCCACCGCGAGAGCGACGCCCCTTGGCCGATGGAGTTTGCGCGCGTCAGGCGCGCCGTTGACCGCACAGGGAAACCTAGCCGGTGACACGGCCGCGGTCAACGTGAGCCCGCTCGACGACCTCCCGCATCCATGCCGTGAAACGTGACGGCGAAGCCGAGACCTCCTCGAGAATCGTGTCACGGTCCACCCAGCGCGTCTCCGACACCTCCATGGGATCCGGCACCGGCGCCCCGCTCCACCGCCCCACGAGGACGTGATCCAGCTCGTGCTCCACCAGGCCGCCGGCCAGGTCGGCGCGGTAAACGAACCAGGACACAGCGGTTAGCTCGCACCCCGTGATCCCGAGCTCGGCACCGAGTCGACGGTGCGCGGCATCACGCACCGACTCGCCGGGGCGTGGGTGACCGCAACACGTGTTCGACCACAGACCGCCGGAATGATATTTCCCGTCGGCACGACGTTGCAGCAGCAGTCGCCCGTGGTCGTCGAACAGGACGACCGACACCGCGCGATGAAGACGCCCGTCCCGGTGCGCCGCGAGCTTCGGCGCGATACCGACCGTCGCGTCCCGATCGTCCACGAGCACCACCAGATCCTCGTCATTGCCCGCCACGAGCGACCCCGGAATCACAGCGGGACGAATCACGTGAGGAATCACCTCGCGACGCGGACCCGCGCCCCGCGCGGTCCGCACGGCCGAGCGAGCGCAAACAGGGCGCCCGCTGCCAACGCGAGCTTCTCGCGCTGCGTCGTATACGCCCGCCGCCGAACGTTGTCGTATCCGTTCCGGCGAATCGCCGCGTGAATTCCGCGGTAGACCGCGCTCGCGACACTCGCCGCACGCCTGAACGCACGCGGAAGGTGCGGAAGCCCTTCGTCAGCGAATCGATAGTCTTCGTCGGCCACTTCGATCAGCGATTCGGTGAGATCCCGGTAGGCCGCATCGATCTCACGCGTGCCACACCGCACCGCATCGATATCGCCGGCAGCAAGCCCGCGCCGCGCCAGCTCCCGCGTCGGGAGGTACATGCGCCCGCGCTCGAGATCCTCCCCGACGTCGCGAAGGATGTTGGTCAACTGCATCGCGCGACCCAGGGCCGTCGCGCGATCGAGCATCCACGCGTCGTGCACGCCGTGGAGCTCGGTGAGCCACCGCCCAACGACTCCCGCCGCACGATACGTGTAGACCCGCAGCGCATCGAGATCGGGGTACGGGGAGAAGTAGAGGTCACTCCGCATCGCGCGAACGAGATCGTGCGCATACGCGAACGGGATCTCCCGCTCGGCCATCTCACCCATGACGCGATTCACCAGCTCGACGCCACAATCGCGGCCGTCGTAGGCGGCGCGCGAGCAAGCCAGCCAGGTATCGAGCCGACGCTCGGCCAGCTCCGCGCTGACGCCCGCGTCCACGAGGTTGTCGACGTACCGGCACCAGGCGTAAACACGCGCGACGCGGGCGCGGTCCGCGGCTGCCATGAGGGTGGCCGCAAATCGAAACGACCGCGAATGCGCGGCGAGATAGCGGGCCGGATCGGCGAGGCCATCGAGGGCGGGAAGCTCCTCGACCGGCACCACCGGACGACGTTTCCGCAACGCCCGAGCGCCGCCCTTCGCCGGCGAC
>DASURJ010000449.1:0-5620 GCA_036280115.1 Gemmatimonadaceae bacterium | reverse complement strand
GGCCATGATCCCTACCCCGTCAATAAGTGGTTGGTTCTCGTCGCACCTGGACGCCATCGCCTCGTGTCAGAATTCGTGCCGAGGGCGACTGGTCCGGGGAGGGGTGAGTCGTCATTTTCCGGACGTGCCCATCGTTCCGCTCTACGGTCATGCCGCGCTTCGGGAACGGCTCCGTGCGTCAGCCCGGCGCGGTACGCTGCCGGCGAGCCTGCTGTTCCACGGCCCGGTCGGGGTCGGGAAACAACGGCTCGCGCTCTGGCTCGCGCAGACGCTCGTGTGCTCGAGCCCGACGCCGGCGGGTGAGCCCTGCGGCCAATGCCAATCGTGCCGGTACGCGACCGCGCTCGGCCATCCGGACATTCACTGGTTCTTCCCTCGCCCGCGGCTCAAGGACGCGGACCCGACCACCGGTGAGGTAGTCGCCGACTACGGGGACGCGATCGCTGAGCGCGCGAGCGCGGGAGGGCTGTACGCCCCGCCGAGCGGGAATGAAGGCATCTTCGTCGCAACCGTACGCGCCATCGTGCAGCTCGCGAGCATGTCGCCGGCGATGGGCCAGCGGAAGGTCTTCATCATCGGTGATGCCGAGCGGATGGTTCCGCAGGAGGGGTCCGAGTTCGCGGCGAATGCCCTGTTGAAGCTTCTGGAGGAGCCGCCGGGAAACACGTATCTCATCCTGACGTCCAGCGAGCCCGGCGCGCTCCTGCCCACGATCCGATCGCGGGTCGTGAACGTGCGGGTGGCGCCGCTCCCGGTGAGCGACGTCCAGGCGTTTCTCGCCGATCCCATCGTGGTCGAGGCGTCGCGCGGGCGCGGAGCGCGGCCGAAATCGAACGCGGCGCGCGATGCGGCGAGTGCGGACGGCGCGCCCGGCCGCCTGATCGGGACGGACGAGCGCGAGAGCGCGATCGCGGGCGCCGAGCGGCTGCTCGACACGGCCCTCAGCGGTGACCGGTCGAAGGCACTCCGGGCCGCGATGGCGCAGGGGAGCACACGTGCGCGCGGATTGTTCTCGGACACGCTGGACGAGCTCACGGTCCTGCTCGCGGCGCGCGCCCGCGCGGCCGTCGGCCGCGGGGATGACGCGGGGGCGCTCGGTGCGAGCCGCGCGATCGCGTGCGTCGAACAGGCCAAGACGCTGGCCGCCGGCAACGTGAGCCCTGCGCTCATCGCCGCGACGCTGCTGCGGGACCTAACGAGTACGCTGTCGCGGACCGCACGGTGAGCCTCGTCACGGTGCGCGCTGTCAGATGAGTGACCTGTCGCACGTCGACCCCGAAGGGCGAGCGCGGATGGTGGACGTCTCGGCGAAGCCCGTGTCCGCGCGATGGGCGCGCGCTACCGGGTCGATCCGGATGCGCCGCGAGACACTGGCCGCGATCCGCACGAATACCGTCGCGAAGGGTGATGTGTTAGGCGTCGCGCGTCTGGCCGGCATCATGGCGGCGAAGCGCACGTCGGAGCTCATTCCGCTGTGTCATCCCATCCCGCTGAGTGATGTCACGGTCGACATCACGTTCGATGACACCCTTCCCGGTCTCCGCGTGGAGGCGTCGGCAAAAACTGCCGCCCAAACGGGCGTCGAGATGGAAGCGATCATTGCCGTGTCAGTGACGCTTGTCACCGTCTACGACATGGCGAAGGCGATAGATAAGAGCATGGTGATTGGAGAGATTTCGCTGGCCGAGAAGGCCGGTGGTCGCTCCGGTCATTGGGTGAGAACGTAGCGGCACATCTGTTGCCCGCATCGCGGGAGCGGGCAGCGGCGGTACACCTACGTACCGTCGTAACCAGTAACCCAACTCCATGCGAAACCTTCGAGGGACGTACGTCCACCGTGGTGATCGTGAGCGTCGTCGCCGCAAAATGCGCGCATTGCTGCTTCTTACGGGCTTTGCGGCATCGGTCGGCTTCGTCGTGAACGACGCCGGGCCAACCGAGGCGAAAGCGGAGGCCCCGCGCTTCCCTGTCGTGCTCGGGAGCGAGGCGGTGCGCCTCCGCGCCGAGTTGGACGCGGTGCGTGGCGAGCTCGATCTGGCCAATGCGCAGCTGGAGCGGTGGCACAAGGTCTTCGGCTTTTCATCGACCTACAAAGTCAGCGCGGATCTGGCGACATCGATCTACGACATCGCGGTCGCGGAGGGGATCGAACCCGATCTCGCGTTCCGCCTCGTGCGGCTCGAGAGTCAGTTCAACGAGCGCGCGACGAGCCCGGTGGGGGCGATCGGCCTAACGCAGCTCATGCTGCCCACCGCGCGGTATTTCCAGAAGGGCATCACACGCGAGGCGCTGTACGACCGAAACACGAACCTCAGGATCGGGTTCCGATATCTTCGGTCGCTGATTCGCGAGAACAAGGGCAACGTGCAACTCGCCCTGCTGGTCTACAATCGTGGCCCGGTGGCCGTGAAAAACTCCCGGCAGCAAGGGCGCGATCCGTCGAACGGGTACGACCGCATCATCATGAAGGGCTACAAGGGCAGCGGCGTGATCGACTGACGGACCGCCGACGTCGCGATGAACGAAGCCCCCGGAGAGCCGGCTCTCCGGGGGCTTTCTCGTTCCCGTCGCCGTCGCGCGCGAGCCCTTACTTCCGGCTCGCCGTCGTCGCGCGCGCTCTGGAGCGCGTGGGCTTCGCGGCGCTTGCCCGGCGCGCCGGTGCGCGGACCAGCAACTCCTGGCCCGGATAGATCGTGTGCTTTTTGAGGCGGTTGAGCCGTACGATCGCGTTCACGGTCGTGCCGTAGCGCTTCGCGATGCCGCCTAACGTCTCGCCGCGGCGCACGACGTGCGTCCGCGATCCGCCGCGAACCGTCGAGCCGTAGATCTCGATCGCCGGATTGGGCACATCGTGCGCGGCGGCAACCACGGCGCGCGTCGGCACGAGGATTACCTGGCCCGGACGCAACCGGCCGCTCTTGAGCGTGGTCACCTTCGGGTTGTACCACCGGAGTTGGCGCACCGACACGCGCGTCTTCGACGCGACACTCGTCCACGTCTGCCCTTTCTTCGCCGCGACTCGCGTGAATGCCGTTCGGGCCGCCGGCTCGAGCGCCGCGAACGCCGAGTCGAACCCTGCCGCGTGCCCAACGGGAACCCGCGCCAGGAAGCGTGCACCGGGCGGCGTCACGCCGCGCAGGATCTGCGGATTGAGCTCGCGGATCGAGTCGAGCGACGCGCCACTCGCCTTCGCGATCGCGGCGAGCGGCGTGGACGCCGGCACCCACACCGAGTCGTACGCGAGCGGAGGCACCGTGCGCAGCGTCAACCCGTACCGTGTCGGCTCCTTCGCGATCAGCGCCGCGGCAATGAGTTGCGGTACGTAGTTCTTCGTCTCGCCCCGCAGGTAATCGCGTTCGGCGAGCGCGAAGAACGCGTCGTCACCGGTGTTCTCGTCGTCACCCAACCGCGACAGGCCGCGCGCGACGCGACCGGGACCACCGTTATACGCCGCTGCCGCGAGATAGAGCGAACCGAATTGTTCGCGCAACCAGCCGAGGAACTTGACCGCCGCATCGGTCGAGCGAACGGGGTCACGGCGTTCGTCCACCCACCAATCCACCCGGAGCCCCGTGCTTCGGGCCGTCGCCGTCATGAACTGCCACACGCCGACGGCGGCCGCACGTGAATACGCATGCTGGTCGAACCCGCTCTCGACGAGGGCCAGATAGTACATGTCCTCGGGAATGTCCCCGGCACGCAGCTTCGCGCGTATCATCGGCTCGTAGCGAGAGCCTCGCTCGAGACGTGACACGAACCGCTCGCGGGCGGACCCCGTGGTGAAGGCTCTTACGTAGAACTCGACGCGGCGATGTCCCTCGTACGACCGCACGTCGATGTCCCAGGTCGGTCCCTCGGGCACGGTGGTGTCCACGGCAGACATCGCGGCCGAGTCGCCAAAGACCGCCGCGAGCTGTCGGGTCAGGATCGAATCGGGGATCGAGATCTCGACCTGTGGCATCGAGTCGAGGAACGCCAACACCGTGTCGTCTGTCGCCGCCGGTGCGGCCGCTGTGGGGTTCGGCGTCTGTATCGGGACGGGGGGTTGGGCAGGTTTGGCGCGGCCACCGCAGGCAACCGTCGCTGCCGCACCGAGCGCGAGAACGAGCGCGCATGCCTCAGCCTTCATGTATCGTCCCCCATTCAGCTCTTCGTGAATCACGACCCCGCGCTGGGCGCGGGATCCGGCTTCGATTTGGCCAGCCGCTCGTGCTGGCGGGCTTGCACCCCACTCCACCTGTCGAAGTTCCGCCACCGGTGAGACGCCGGAGGCGGGCCGGCGGATAACTTACCCCTTCACCGAACGGTGGGAACCACCGCGGCCATTCCGGAGGCCGGGCGGGCAGCCCGGCGCGCGACCGCTACCTCGTCGCGATGAAGTTGCCGAGGACGCGGTTGGTCGCGTGCAGCACGGCCACGACCGCGCTGCGCAGCGGGTCGTCCTCCGCGAGGTGACACCCGAGGAGCCGTTGCTGCGGCCCGCCGCCGTGCGTGGCCAGCACGGACACGATCACGATGTTCGCGTCGAACGCGCGCATCGTCTTCACGCCGACGAGCTCGAACCGCAGCGAGCCATCGGAGAACTGCTCGATTGCACGCAACGCCGCATCGGCGGCCACGCGAAGATCACCGAGGGTGCTCGTGACGCCGTCGGCTTTGCCGACGACGCGCTCGCCTTCCATCCACTCGAGCTCCACTTCGGACTTGCAGGTCCCGGACGGCGCGCGGTGAAACACGAAATTGGTGAAGCGAAGTCGCTCGCGCTTCAGCTGCGCCTGGTTGATCACGGACCCGCCGGGGCGCTCGCTCGAGGACGAGGGAGGAAGCATGCGTATTCGACGGCGCGGGTGAGACGTGAAAGAGGCGACGAATGCTGCTGCTTCAGGCAACACGAACGAGCACGGTGCCAGGCAACGCACGACGCGGCATTTCCGTGGCCTTTCGCGAGGCGCGGCGCACATCTGCGCGCGGTGCGACGCGGGTCACACTCACCACGCTCCGCGAGCGGACCGCGGCTCGTGTCCCGCGTCACGAACGGGCGCAGGGCGCCTCCGCACGCGCCGCCTAACGCCGCTCGGGGCAACGCTCATTCGCCCGACGGCACGACGCGCGGCAGGTCCACGATGAACGCGCTCCCCCGCCCCATCGTGCTGCGCACGCTCACGTCCCCGCCCAGGAGCCGTGCCAGCTGACGCGCGACGCTGAGCCCGAGCCCGGTCCCGCCAGCCTTCCGCGTGATGCGCTGATCGACCTGCCAGAACGCGTCGAACACGCGTTCCAGATGCTCGCCGGCAATGCCCGGCCCCGTGTCGGTCACCTCGAACGTCACGCGGTCCTCGTACGTCCGGGCGGCGAGCCGCACGTGTCCGGCGACCGTGAACTTCACGGCGTTCGCGAGCAGGTTGATGATGATCTGCCGCACCTTCTGCGGATCGCTCCGCATGGTCGCCCGCGAGTCGTGCCCCGACAGCGTGAACGTGAGTCCCTTCTTCTCCGCGAGCGGCCGCACGATGACGGCCGCCTGCTCGAGGAGCGCGGCCAGGCCAAACTCCTCGAGATGCACCTGCTCCCGCCCGGCCTCGATACGCGCGAAGCTCAGGATGTCCTCGATGAGCATGAG
>DASURJ010000448.1:0-6338 GCA_036280115.1 Gemmatimonadaceae bacterium | reverse complement strand
GGTACAGGCGAGCCCTTCACCCGGCAGGACGACGGGCGCATCGCGAATCAGGTACGCGTGAAGATCGCGAACCGGACGCGCGCCGATCGCGACTACCGCATCGAGGTTGGCGGTGCGGACGCGGGCACCGTGATCGTGCCGCAGAACCCGCTGCGTGTCGCGGCGGGCGAGACGGCAACCACGACGCTGTTCGTGCTGCTGCCGCGCCATTCGTTCGATGACGGCGAGCACCACGTGACGGTGCGGGTCACTGACGGGGCGGAATTCGCGACCGACATTCCGTATCGACTCGTCGGGCCTGACGATGACGACGATGATGATGACGAACGAGACCGCGGTCGCGATGCGGACCGGCGGGTCGAAACGCCGGAGCGCCAGCGGAGGGAGCGGTGAAGCGCGGACTGTGGTGGCCCATTGGCGTCGCGGCGATTCTCGCGACGACCGTCGCGGCGAACATCTGGGTGATGATGATCGCGAGCGATGATCCGTCATTCGCCATCGAGGAGGACTATTACCGGAAGGCGCTGGCGTGGGACACCACGCTCGCGCAGGCAGCCCGGAATACGGCGCTTGGCTGGCACCTGACGCCGGCGATGGGACCGATCGCGAGCGACGGGCGTGCGGTGCTCACGGCCCAACTCATGGACTCCCTCGGCGCCGTGATTCCGAATGCGGTGGTGAAGGTGTCGGCGCTGCCGGTAGCGCGGGCGACCGAGGTGCGGGAAGCGACGCTCGTTGCGGATGACGCGGGCACGTATGCGGCTCGACTCGATGCCCGGCGGCCGGGGCAGTGGGAGTTGCGGTTCGACGCGACCGTCGGCACCGAGCGGTTCACGCAGGTGTCGCGCGTGGAGGTCGGGGTTCAGCGGTGACCCTCCTCCTCGCCGTCCTCGCTGCGAGCGTGTTGGGCAGCGTACACTGCGCCGCCATGTGCGGCGGGTTCACGTGCCTGTACGCAACCCGCCCGGGTGGCGGGGCGCATCAAGGGCGGGCGTCAGGTGTCCTGCCCCACGCGGCGTACAATGCCGGGCGACTCGTCTCCTACCTGATCCTCGGGGCGATTGCCGGATCGATCGGCAGCGGCGTGAACCAGCTCGGTGGGCTCGCTCGCGTGAGCCGCCTCGCGGCCATCGTGTCGGGCGCCCTGCTCGCCATCTGGGGCGCGAACACGCTCCTGGCAGCGTTAGGCGTCCGTGCCCTCCGGGGGGGCACCCCGCGCGCCGTGCAGGTCGTCATGGGCGGACTCCTGGTGCGCCTGCGTGAGCATTCGCCGACCGTGCGTGGCGCCGCCACGGGCCTGCTCACCACCCTGCTCCCGTGTGGCTGGCTCTACGCGTTCGCCGCGACGGCCGGCGGCACCGGCAACGTGCGTGACGGCATGCTCGTCATGCTCTTTTTCTGGCTCGGTACGCTCCCGGTCATGGTTGCGATCGGGGCCACCGCACAGCGCGCATTCGGCACGTTCCAGCGGCGTCTTCCACTCGTCGCCGCCGGCGCCGCCGTCGCGATCGGCGTGCTGACGATGATGGGGCGCCTCAGCGTACGACCCGGTGCGCTCGCGCAGCACACGGTGCACGCGGCCGAGGTGAGCCATGACGCGCGTTGAAGAACTCGCCGACGTCGCGTGCACCCACTGCGAGTTGCCCGTTCCGGCAGGCTTCATCATCCCCGGCGCCGAACAGCAGTTCTGCTGCTCGGGATGCCGCACGGCATTCGCCATTCTCAGCCAGCACGGGCTCACCGGGTACTACGACATCGCCGAGCGGCGCGACGCCCCTGTGGCGTCGAGCGGGCGCAGCTTCGAGGAATTCGACCACGCGACGTTCCACGACCTCTACGTTCGACGGACCGCCGATGGGCTCGCGCAGGTGGACCTCTACCTCGAGGGCGTACACTGCGGGGCGTGCGTCTGGCTCGTGGAACGCGTTCCGCTCGTGGTCCCCGGCGTCGCGCGCGCGGAGCTGAACGTACGGCGGTCGCTGGCACGCGTGGTCTGGGACGACGCCGCAGTCCCGCTGTCCGAGATCGCGCGAACGCTCGACGCGTTAGGCTACCACCCGCATCCATTCCGGGGCCTCGAGGTCGAGGCCATGCGCCGGCGCGAGGACCGCGCGATGCTCGCGCGGATCGGGATTGCCGGGGCCGTGGCGGTCAACGTGATGCTCGCGGCGCTCGCGCTGTACAGCGGCGAGCTCGGGGGCATGGAGGGGCCGTACGAACGATTCTTCCGCTGGGTGAGTCTCGTGCTCACGACGCCCGCGCTTTTCGGGCCCGGACGCGTGTTCTTCACGGGCGCGTGGGCGGCGCTGCGGACGCGAACGCTGCACATGGATTTGCCCATCGCCATCGCGCTCGCGGCCGGCTGGGTACGCGGCACGATGAACACGATCACCGATTCCGGGCCGATCTACTTCGACGGGCTCGCGACGCTCATCTTCGCGCTCCTCGCCGGGCGATTCCTGCAGCAGCGTGGCCAGCGGTCCGCGGCCGACGCCGCCGAGTTGCTGTACTCACTCTCGCCTTCGACCGCGCGAGTCGTGGAGGGCGACCGCACGCATGACGTGCCGGCGCAGGCGTTGCTCCCGGGCATGCTCCTCGACGTCCGCGCCGGAGAGAGCTTCGCGGCGGACGGCGTCGTGGCCTCGGGCCAGTCGACGATAGACAATGCGCTGCTCACGGGCGAGTCGCGTCCGGTGTCGGTGGGCGAAGGCGACCGCGTGTTCGCCGGAACCACGAACGTGTCGTCTGCACTGCGGGTTCGCGTGGACGCCGCCGGCGAGGAGAGCCGGCTGTCGGCGATCCTCCGGCAGGTCGAGGAGAGCGCACGACGTCGCGCGCCGGTGGTGCAGCTCGCCAATCGGCTCGCGGGATGGTTCGTGGCCATCGTGCTCGCCGCGTCCGTCGCCACCTTCGTGTTCTGGTACCCTCGCGATTCCACCGCGGCGATCGACAACGCCATCGCGCTGCTCATCGTCACCTGTCCGTGCGCGCTCGCGCTCGCAACGCCACTGGCGGTGAGCATGGCCATCGGCCGCGCGGCTCGCGCCGGGATTCTCATCAAGGGAGGCGACGCGATCGAGCGGCTCGCGTCACCCGGGCAGATCTTCCTGGACAAGACGGGAACGATCACGGAGTCGCGCGTCGCGCTCGTCTCGTGGAGTGGCGCCGAGTGGGCGAAGCCGCTCGCCCTGGCGCTCGAGCAGGGCTCATCGCACCCGATCGCCGATGGCTTCCGGCGTGGGCTTGCGGGAAGCGAGGTAATCCAGCCGACGGAGGCGAGCCACGTGGTCGGCGGCGGCATCGAGGGCACCGTCGGGGGACGCCGGGTGGTGGTTGGCTCGCCCGCGTTCGTAAGAGCCCGCGCGCGGTGGAGCGATGCGGTCGAAGCGCCGGCGCCGCACCTCACTCCCGTCTTCGTTGCGGTCGACGGCGCGGTCGTCGCGGCAGCCGGGTTCGGCGACCCCATTCGCGCCGACGCCCGCCGGGCGGTCGAGACGCTTCGCGCGCGAGGGTGGAAGATCGGTGTTCTGTCCGGCGACGATTCCCGGGTGGTCGCCACGGTCGCGGACTCGTTAGGGATCGGGCACGCGGCGAGCACGGGCGGCGCGTCGCCGGAAGACAAGCTCGCGGTCGTCGAATCCGCGCGGGCGGGTGGAACGGTCGTGATGGTAGGCGACGGCGTGAACGACGCCGCGGCCATGGCTGCCGCGTCCGTGGGCGTCGGCGTGCACGGCGGTGCAGAGGCGTGCCTCGCGACCGCCGATGTCTACCTGTCGCAGCCCGGGCTCGCGCCGCTCGTGTCCCTGACCGAGGGCGCCGCGCGCACCATGCGCGTGATTCGACGCAACATCGCGTTCTCGATCGGCTACAACGTGATCGGTGCCGCGCTCGCGGTCACCGGTACCATCACGCCGCTCATCGCGGCGGTCCTGATGCCGGTCAGCTCGCTCACGGTCGTGGTCGCGTCGTGGCGGAGCCGAACCTTCACCCCGCCCTCACGATGAGCGTCATCTTCCTCGTGGTCCCGCTGGCGACGCTCATCGTGCTCGTTGCGGTCATCGCGTTCGTGTGGAGCGCTCGGCGCGGGCAGTTCGATGACCTCGACACGCCGGCGGTGCGCATGCTGCACGACGATGCGCCGGTGACGAGCACGAAGCGCTCAGCCCGCCGCTGAACTCTTACTTCGCGCTCGGCCGCTTGGTTCTGCTGGCCACTTTCTCCTTGAACCGCGCGCGGATGTTGAGCAGCTCGGCGCTCACATCCTTGTGGTCGGCGTTCTTCTTCGCGGCGTCCTCGAGCAGCTTGAGGATGGTCGTGTCGTCCTCGACGAGCGTGGGTTCACCGCTCAGGCGCGTACCGAAGCCGAAGTGCTCGCCGGGGACGAGAACCAGCTCGTTCTTCAGCACGACATCGTTCTTCTCGTCGGCGATGCGCACCACGACGAACTTCTTGCCGTGCTTCTCCATGTAGCTGATGCGGAGGCCGTCGGCACTGGACGGCCACGGCTGGTATTGATGCGGCTGACCATCCGTGCCGTCGAACGACGTCGACGACGTGGTGAGCTTGGGGAAATTGCGTTCGAACCCGCCGACGTACATCAGTGCGTGTCGCATGCGTTTCTGGCGAGAAGGTGAGTTGGACTACCGTTCGTCCCGGATGCGGTCCTCCGGGCCCAAGAGTGGTGGATTCCCCGCCCCGCCACAAGCGCGGGAGGGGTGAGCCGGTGTAGAATCCGCGTCGCCGGCACCGGAGATGAGTCATGAACGTATCGCGGCGGGGATTTGTCCAGTGGAGCGCCGTCACAGGAGCGGCGCTGATTCTCGGCGTTTCGCGCGATGACCGCGTCTTCTCCCTTGGTCCCGACGTGGAGCCCCCCACGGCGTTCGAGCCCAACAAGTGGCTCCGCATCGACGCCGATGGCGCCGTCACGATCGTCGCCCATCGGTCGGAGATGGGTCAGGGGGTGCGCACTTCGCTCCCGATGATCGTGGCCGAGGAGCTGGGCGCCGATTGGTCGCGTGTCCGGGTGGAGCATGCGCGTCCGGGCGCGGCGTTCCCGAACATGCGGACGTCGGGGAGCGGGAGCGTGGCCAGCTCATGGGGACCGCTCCGGATGGCGGCCGCCGCCGCTCGCGAGATGCTCGTCACCGCCGCGGCGGCGCGGTGGGGCGTCGAGGCATCCGCCTGCGGCACCGAGGGCGGTGCGGTCGTGCATCGGCCGACGAATCGTCGCGTCGAGTTCGGCGCGCTCGTCGCGGACGCCGCTCGGCTACCCGTACCGGCCGAGCCTCGGCCCAAGGCCGCGGGGGAGTTCCGCTTGTTAGGCTCGCGCGTGCCGCAGGTGGACGCGCACGCGATGGTGACCGGAACGGCCACGTACGGTATGGATGTCCGTATTCCGGGGATGCGCTACGCGGCGATCGCGCGACCGCCCGCACACGGAGGCAAGGTCAGTCGCTGGAATGGTGACCGTGCGCGCCAGGTGAGCGGCGTCGTGGACGTCGTTGACGTTCCGTCGGGCGTCGCCGTCGTCGCCACGAACAGTTGGGCCGCAATGCGTGGCCGCGATGCCGTGGAGCTCGAGCTCGCGCGCGGTGTTGGAGCCACCGATGACTCGGCGGCGTACATGCGGGTGCTCGACGAAGCGCTCGATCGCGGCGGGAAGCCGGCCGTCCGGCGCGGCGACGTCGCGTCGGCGCTCTCGCGTGGTGGGCGTCGGATGACCGCCACGTACCGGGCGCCGTTCCAGGCCCACGCGGCCATGGAGCCACTCAACTGTGTGGCGCACGTGCGCGACGGCGGTTGTGAAATCTGGGTCGGCACGCAGGCGCCCAACCAGGCGCAGGACGCGGTCGCAAAGCTGCTCGGCGTCCCGCTCGACCGGGTGACGCTCAACGTCACGCTCCTTGGCGGCGGGTTCGGGCGGCGGCTCGGGGTGGATTACGTCGTCGAGGCGGTGGAGCTCTCCCGCCGCATTGGCGGGCCGGTGCAGGTGGTGTGGACGCGCGAGGACGACATCCGGCACGGCATGTACCAGGCGGCGCAGGTGAACCGCCTAACGGCCGCGCTCGACGCGCGCGGCATGCCGATGGCGTGGCGGCACGAGGTCGCGGACTACAACCTCACGATGTTCGGCGAGTACAACCCTGACTACGACCCGGCGTCGGACGGCGACCCGTGGGGCGCGTTCGACACGCCGTATCCGTTCGCGAACCTCGACGTGACGCTCGCGCTCTCGCCGGCGCCAGTGCCTACGGGCGCGTGGCGCGCGGTGACGTATCCCGCGGCCGTCTTCGCGCGCGAGTCGTTCCTCGACGAGATCGCCGCGGCGACCCGGC
>DASURJ010000447.1:0-5609 GCA_036280115.1 Gemmatimonadaceae bacterium | reverse complement strand
GGCTGCCCGGGCCAGCGTGAACATCTTCACCAGGTTCCCGCCCAGGTAGACCAGCGGGCCCATCGCGGCCGCGAGACCAAGGGTGGCGACGATGGCGGTCTTGGTGCTCGGGTCGAGGTCCGCGAGCTGCTTCGCCATCGCGGCCGCCGCATCGGCGACGCGGACGAAGGCAGGCAGCACGATCGCCCCGAACGAATCTGCGACGCTGTCCGCCGCCTGCTGCAGGCGCGCCAGCGCGTTCTCATTGGCGCCGTAGGTGCGTGCCGCCTCGCCCTGCTGCGCGGCGCTCCGCTCGATGATCGCGGCGAGCGTGGCCTGCGCCTTCGCCGTCGAGGAGAGCTCACCGCCCACCTTGGCGAGGCCCAGCTGGTACGCCTTCGCCTTCACGTCGGCGTCGGTGACCGCCACGTTGAGCTCCATGAGCCCACGCGTGCGGCCGGCGAGCGCCTTCGTGACGGCATCCGTCGCCATCTCGAGGGAGACGTGATTGTACGCGGCGAGGTCGCCGGCGAGCTTGAGGACGGTCTGGGACATCGCGGCCGCCTTCTGCGGCGCGAGGCCCATGCTCGACAGCAGCGTGTTCGTCGAGGTCGCGAGGGTGCGCAGCTGGTCGTCCGTCGCCGGCACGGACTTCATCAGCGTCTGGATGAACTTCTCCATCTGCCCGGTCGCGGCGCCGAACGAGCGTCCCATCTTCTCGACCGACGCCGCGTCCTCGGCCGCCGACTTGGCGAAGGCGGCCGAGAGCGCGATGAGCGGCGCGGTGACCTTGAGGGACAGGTCACCGCCCAGTTTCTCGAGGCGGTCTCCCGCCTTCATCAACCGCTTCTCCGCGGCATCGAGGTTCCGGGAGAAGTCGGTGATGTTGGCGCTGATCTTTACGACAAGCGTGCCCGCGGCCATCGCGTCAGAGTCTCGGCGTCTCGGGGTTGAGCTTCATCCAGGCGAGCCAGTGCATCCATTCGTCGTAGTCGAGCCGCTCACGCAGCTCGCCCACGGTCATTCCGAGTCGAGCAGCGAGCGTGAACTGCAGCATCAGCTCGCTGCTCTCGTTCAGTTTTTTTCCGCGGCCTTCGCGTCGTCGGCGCCGAGGCCATTGAGCTCTGCGGCCGCGTTCCACATGGGGTCGATCGCCGCCGCCTCCATCCTGGCAAGCTCCTCGCGATCGCCGACGGTGAACATCGGCTCGGCGGCCTCAGGGCCCTCGTACACGCACGCGATCACGAGCTCGGGGATGAGCTTCTCCGTGTCGACCTCGCCGTCCACCGTGCACGCCTTCACCAGGCGCGTGCGCTCGGAGACGGACAGGGGGCGCACCTCGACCACGTCGCCGGTAGCGAGTGTGACCTCCTTCGTGCGGCGAGGGCGGGCGAACAGGCGTTCTCTCTTGGTCTGCGTCATGGGGACGGAAAGTCAGGGAAGGGTTACAGGAAAGCGCACGAGCGATCGTCGACGTCGGGCGTGCCCTCCCAGGTGATCGGTTCCGCCTGGAAGCCGCCGGCGGCCACTTCGTGCGCGCGCTCGGTGAGAAGTGCCCAGGCGCGCCACCGCGGCGTCGCGCCGTTGTCGTCCGCGCGCTCGATGACGATGGGCAGTCCCGCCTCGAGGACGTCGAGGAAGGCATCGTCCACCCACCACCGCCGGAGGGATCCGGAACAGGTGTGCTGCATGACCTCACGCGTGACGTCGATGTCGCCGAACTCGGGGTCCTCGGCGAGCACGGACTTGCGCGAGAAGCTGTACGCGTTCGCCCGGGCGACGGTGGTCATCGGGAGGTAGGAGCCGGAGACGGTCACCACGCCGAGCGGATCCGCGGCGAAGGTGATCGTCCCGGCGAGCCGGTTGACGGTGTGCGCCGGCGCCGCGGCACCGTCCACCTCGACGGTGATCGCGGCGGTCGGCGACCACACGCGCTTCGCCGGGTTGGTGATCTGGTACGTGAGGCCGTCGCCGGTGTCCGTCGTCGCCTCGTCCACGAACGCGACGGCGGCGCCGGATGCGCGGATGCGAATGACTCTGCCCTTCGTCGCCATCGGTCAGTCTCCTGGAGAATGCTGGGGTGCGGTGAGGCTCAGACCTTCGTGACGGCGCCGGTGCCGGCGAGCTCGAACGAGACGGACACTTCGCCCGTGGCGTCGCCGTTCTCGGTGTAGTCGGACACCTTCACCTCGACCTGGCGCCCGGCGTTGACCGTCGTGCCGCCATCGGGGAGGAACTGCGCGTAGAGCGCCGTGTCGTTCTCGTACGCGTCGCGGATCACTTCCTGACCGGTGGCGTCGGCTTCCCAGTTGCCGGAGCACGACAGCGAGGAATCGCGCATGCCCATGATCTTCACGAGCTCCGAATCCGTGAGCGTCGTGACATCGATGATGGCGCCGGAGCGCTTGAGGGTGGCCGACTTGATCCCAACGACGTTGTTGAAGGGCCCGGCCTGATTGGCGCTGACCTTGATACGAAGCTTCTTGCCTGCGGTGGACATGGTCGGATTCTCCTACTCCTGAGGGGTGAATGAGCGCGGGTGGTGATCGAACTCCGCCCCGCAGGTGGTGCAGCGGTACCGCTCCTGATCGAACGTCGACACGTCCTCGACCGCGTCGTTCGGATGCGAGCAGGCGCCCGCCTCGTCGACGTCGTCCTCGTCCGGAGGCAGCAGCACGTCGAGGATGCGCTGGCGCTCCTCCTCCATCCGCTGCAGCGCGGCGACGATCTCGGCGCGCTCGAGCTGTGAAAGACGCATGGCTACAGGTCCTCCACGAGCACGTCGAAGTCGCTGGTGATCGATCGCCAGGCGCCGTCCCGCTGCGCGACCGAGTCGGAGAAGTCGCAGCTGACGAATTGCCAGCCCACCACCACGAGCTCGGCGTTGTCGAGCAGCTCGACGACGCGGCGGTTGATCGCCTGGACGGCCTTGTTTCCCTGCTGCGCCTGGCTGTCCTCGACGTGGGAGCTGATGGACACGAGCAGCTGCGCGGCGTTGCCGCCGGTATCCGACAGCCGGCGATCGCGCGTCTCGCTCGTGATCGAGATGATGACGTAGCGCTTCGCCGCCGCGCCCTGCGGCACCGAGTCGCCGATGTGATCGGTGAGCCCGGCGAGCGTGGCGTCGCCAGAGAGCAGGACGTAGATCGCCGCCTGGACGGCGCTGTCGGCCGCGCTGGCGCTCACGCGTCACCTCCCGCCGCCTGCACGGCGCCGTTGATTGCCTTCTCGAGCCGGGCCCGATGGCGGGGCACGGCGGCCTCGCGCGCGGGGCGCATGTATGGGTGCGCCGCGCGATCGTGGGCGCCGTACTCTTCGACCATCGCGTAGTTGCCGAGTCGCTGCGCCGCCGGGCTACGCCGCCGCGCACGCGCTCTGCCTCGTGAGGTGGTCGCACGAGAGCGGCGGCGCAGCTTGCCGTAGCCCGCCTTGACGAAGCCCGTGAACCCCTCGCCCGAGAATTCGGCGCGAATGGTGCCCCGCAGCTCGCCCGGTCCGGGACGGTTCTTCGCCTTCCTCGAGTCGGGACCGGACACGTGTACGCGCGCGCGGGCGCCGGCTTCGACCTCGAGCGTGGTCTCGCGCACGGCCCCCTTCAGCCGCTGCTGCAGTCCGGTATCGAGCATCCGGAAGGAGGCGCGCACCTGATCGAGGCCGCTCAGCACCTTGAGGCTCATGCCGGGACCTCGCGGCACTGGAGCACCAGCGCGTCGGGGTAGTCGTCCGACGGCAGCACGGCGGTGATGTCGTAGGTGACGCCGCTCGTGTTGACGCGCATCGCCGCGGTGATGTCGCTCCGGCGCCGGATGGTCGCGGTGTACTGTCGGCGCGAGACCGTCTGGTCAGCCTCGTTCGTGTCGCCCGTGGCGGCCGCCGGTACCCACTTCGCCCAGACCGGCGTCGCCACCGTGTCCCACGCGAACGTCGAGCCGCCCTGGCCATCGGGCGTCTCCACCTTCTGCTGCACGGTGAGCGGCGTGCGGAGCTGGCCGGCGCGAAGGGGCGGCATCGTTAGACGGCCTCCCGCACGCGATAGGGACCGATGAGCGCCTTGGCCGTGGGATTCTCAGCGACAATCGTCCCGACGATCTGCGCTTCCCGGTTGGCGTAGAGGTCGCCGACGACGAGCAGCATGGCCATACGAATCGCCGCCGGCACATCGTCCGGGGCATCGCCATAGCCCGCCGTGAACTCGACGCTCACCGCGTTGGCCTGGTCGCGCGTCGAGGGCCACGAAACGCCGTAGGCGCGGCGAACACGAGCTGGCAGGCTCGCCGCGTCGACGATGTACTGAGCGGCGGCGAGATCGACCGCGGCGCCAGAAGCGTCCACGTACGACACCTTCGTGATCTCCTGCACGGGCGTGAGGCCCAGCCGGATCTCACAGGGCGGGAACCGATCGAACGTCTCCTGCCACGTCTGAGTGATGAGCGCCCGCCGCGTCTGGTCCTCCGCCCACTCGCGGGCAGCCGAAATCAGCACGTTGAGCAACGCGTCTTCGGCGCCGGCGTCATCGGTGAGACGCAGGTGTGCCTTGACGGTCGCCAACGTGAGCGGCTCGGCGGCGGGCGGAGTGACCAGGACGCGCGGCATCGGCGGTCAGGCCTGGGGTGGCGTGGCCGGGGCCTTCTCGGCCCACTTCTCCTTGATGGCGACCTTGGCGCAGAGCTCGGACACCTCGACTTCCGTGCCCTCCTCGTACGTCACGATCGTGAATCCATCGTCCGCGAAGCGGAACGTTTCCTTCACCTTGATCTTCGGCATGTGTCCGTGAGGTGATGCGTGGTGGTGGTGCTCAGGACCGGCGCCCACCAGCGACGCCGATCCCGAGTAGAACTCCGAGGGTCGAGGCTTACGCCGCGGCGACCTTGAGCAGCTTGATCGCCTGCGAGTTCACCAGCATGCCGCCGACGCGCTTCGTGGTGTAGAAGCCCACATACGGCTTGTTCGTGAACGGATCGCGCAGTACCCGCGAGCCAATGCGATCGACGATCGTGTACGCGAGCTTCCAGTTGGCAAACGCCACCGGCAGCGTGTTCGCGGCGATGTCGGGCATGCTCTCCGCGGTGCGCACGCCGTAGCCGTGGATGGTGTCCGGCTGACCCGCCTGCATGCTCGGCTGCCAGATGTAGTTGCCCTGCTGGTCCTTGAGCTTCCGGAACTGCGCGGTGGTCAGGCTGTTCATGAGGAACAGCGCGCCGGCGCGGTACGCCTCCTTCAGCGAGTAGATCATGTCGAGCAGATCGTCCGCGGCATTGGCGGCCGCCGTCGACGGACGCAGCGCAGCGGCCTGACCCGTCGCGAAGTACTGGATCGTGCCGAACGCACGGGCGGCATCGTTCTGCGCGGCCGTTGCGTACGCGAGGAAGCCCTTCGGCTTGTTGGCGCCGTCGCCGGTGGTGAAGGCGATGTTCTCCTGGTAGGAGAATTCCGTGGAGACTTCCTCGCCCAGCCACTTCTCGGCGTCGAAGAAGACATCGTCCAGCATCTGCTGCGTCGCCTGCGGGTTCGCGTAGATCTCACCCATGAAGGCGGCGAGCTCGGCGAGCTGCGGCGTGTTCGTGTTGCCGCGGGCATCGGTCTCGCCCACCCAACCGGACGCCGTACCGCGCTTGTTCACGAGCTTCTTG
>DASURJ010000446.1:0-5747 GCA_036280115.1 Gemmatimonadaceae bacterium | reverse complement strand
CTTCCTTCCCGGCGGGTTCGAGTTCGTGCTCCTGCTCATGGCGACCACGGTCGGCCTGACGCTCGCCGGCGCGGGCGCGTTCGCGATCGACTCGCTGATCGCGCGGCGCCGCGACGCAGCGCAGTTGCTGCCCGCGGGTGCGCGGGCCGAGGCACGCGGGCACGCCCGCCGCGTCGCCTAACAAGTACGCCTCGGAAAGAGACTCGGCCCACCCGCTCGTGACGAGCGGGTGGGCCGCTTCACAGGCGAGCGCCTTGCGGTGATGTTTGCGCATGCCGCAGCGAGTGTTCGTTCTGTCACCGGCGCGCTCCGACGGCCGCCGTGCGCAGTACCTGATCAACCCCGCCGGGAAGTCCGAGCTCGCCGCGAGGCTCCGCGAGCCAGCGGGGGCGCCGCTCGGCGAGGTATTCAGCTTCCTGAGTGGGCTCTATTTCCGCGGGAAGCTCAGCTACGCCCACACGTTCTCTGCGCGCGGCGTCCCCTGGCCGTCCACGCTCATCATCACGGCCGACCGCGGGCTCGTGGCGCCCGACACGATGGTCCGCCGGGAAGACCTGGAACGGTTCAGCGAAGTCGACATCTCGAGCGGCGACGACCGCTACCTGGCGCCGGTTCGGCGCGACGTCGAGCGCCTGGCGGCTTCGATTCCCGACACCGCGGACGTCGTGTTGCTCGGCAGCATCGCGACCGGGAAATACGTGGACCCTCTGGTGTCGGCCTTCGGTGCCCGACTGCTGTTCCCCATCGATTTCGTTGGACGTGGCGACATGAGTCGGGGTGGCCTGCTGCTGCGATCCGCGCGCGAGGGACGAGAGCTGGAGTACGCACCGGTCCAGGGCGCGGTTCGCAGGGGGAGCCGCCCTCCACGACTGGACCCCGTGCGCGCGCCTCGTCGGAGTCGTCGCTGAGCACGGCACTTTACATCACCAATAACGGCAAAGTCTTGCGAAGCGGGCGGAGCCATATGTTTCGATGTGGATAAGTGCCTTCGGCACGTCGCGTGCGCCAAGCCATGCGCCGGCACCGCAGCGGGCCGTGTCGTGTGAATGGGCGCTAGACGGAGGTCCCGGTGGCGACGGTGCGACCCCTCGAACTGGCAAAGGGCACGTTCAAGGGCTTCATGGATGACGAGGCCACGTGGAAGGCGGCCGCGCTGGCGTACTACACCGTGTTTGCGCTCGCGCCGCTGCTCGTCATCCTCCTCCAGATTGCGAGCCTCATCTGGGACCCGGCCGAAGTGCGCCGCTCGATCACGACGGAGTTCGGTGCGCTCATGGGGCAAGAGGTAGGGCGACAGGTCGAGACAATGGTCGCCAGCGCGGAGGAGAAGGCGTCGGGCACCGGCGTCCGACTTCTGCTGAGCCTCGCGGGGTTGGTCTTCGGCGCGACCGGCGCGTTCGTATCGCTCCAGACCGCGCTGAACCAGGCGTGGAAGGTGGAGCCCGACCCGAAGCGCGGCGGCATCAAGAACTTCATCACGAAGCGAGTGCTCTCGCTCGGGATGGTGCTCGGAATCGCGTTCCTCGTTCTGGTTTCGCTCGCGTTGAGCGCCGCCCTGAGTGCATTCGGCCAGGCGATCTTCGGCGGATTCGGCGAGACCGTTGGGCTGGCCCTGAACTTCACGCTGTCGTTCGCGGTGATCACGCTGCTCTTCGCGGCGCTGTTCAAGGTGCTGCCTGACGCGAAGCTCAGGTGGCGTGACGTGTGGGTCGGGGCGATCGCGACGAGCGTGTTCTTCGTGGTCGGGAAGTACCTGATCGGACTCTACATCGGGCAGAGCGATCCGGGGAACACCTTCGGGGCCGCCGGGGCGCTGGCGGTGCTGCTCGTCTGGATTTACTACGCCGCGATCATCGTGCTTCTGGGCGCCGAGTTCACGCAGGCGTGGGTGAGACAGCACGGCCGCGTCATCGAGCCGGAAGAGGGAGCGGTGCGCGTTGTCGGGCGGAAGGCACACGTGGGTTCATCCGGGACGGAGGAACCCGATCCCCGATCGCGGCAGGGTGATGACCTGGCTGCCCGCGGTCTTCGGACGGGACGCCCGTTGGCCGGCGGCATTCAAGGGCGCGAGGAGGCAGAGGTGAAATCAGCCGAGCAGAAGGGGCGGAGCGAAGCGATCGAGCGCGCACAGCGTGAGGTCGCGGCGGTACGCGAGCGGATGTCGGAGACCGTCGTGGCGATCGACGAGCGCGTGGAGACGGCGAAGGAGCGCGTGAGTCCCACGGAGCTCGTTAGGCGGCACCCGCTGGCCGCGCTCGCGGCGGCCGTCGTCGCCGGCGTCACGTTGAGTGCGACGCGGGCCGATGCGAAAGCGGCGGGGGCGGCGACCGACGCGACGAAGCGGGCGTCCAGGGCCGCGGCCAGGGGCGCGAGCGACCTCGCGCACGCTGCCGCGGACAAGGTCCGCGGGAACGGCGACGATCCGGATACTGACGCCGAACCCGACCTGCAAGAGGAGCCCGGCGTCGTGGGACGGGCGAAAGCTCGGGTCGGCGAGATGTGGCGCGCTCAGGCCGAGGAGCTGGAGATGGAGCTCCGGCGAGCGTCCGCCGAGATGACGGGCCGGGACGCGCAGCGATACCGGTAGATGCGTGAAGGGGTCAGAGCGGACAATGAACCAGCTCTGACCCCTTCGCCTGTCATCCCGAGCGACGGACCTGTCTATCGGGACGACAGCGATTCCTCGACTTCGGGCCGTCGGCCCTTCGCTCGGAATGACAGCGATTACGGGACGAACGCCGCGCGCGGGACGGAGATCTTCCCGATCGCGCCCTGGTCCGTGCCGAACCAGATGAGCCGCGTCTCCTTGTCGAAGGTCATGTGACGGATCGTGTTCGGGCCCGGCTTCCCGACCGGGATCTCCGCCACGAATTTCTTCGTCTTGGGGTCGAACGCGACGAGCGTCGCCGGAACGGGCGGGGTGTCGCCGTTCTGATTGTGGCCGTTTTGCGCGACCCAGATCTGGTTCTTGTCGTCGGTCGCCATCGCGTACGGCAGCGCGCGCGCGCCGAGCGGCAGCGGATACTCCGTCACCCTGCCGGTCTTCGGGTCGAGATGACCGAGGTAGCCGCGACGATAGTCGCCGTAATAGATCTGGTCGTCGGACGTGATGGCGATCCGGCGCGGCCGCGCCGAGTCGTTGGGAATGGAGAACGTCTTGAGCTCCATCGAGCCGAGCTCGATGGTGCCGATCTTGTTCGTACCGAACAGGTCGAACCAGGGCTGTCCCTTCGAGTCGATGACGATCCCGTAGGGCCGAGTCTGCGCACCGGTCTTCCACAGCCGGAACTGCTCCGTCTTCGGGTCGAACCGGCCGATGGCGCCCGCGCCCTGGGCGGTGAACCACGCGACGCCAGTCTTCGGGTCGAAGATCATGGTGTGGGGGTCACGGACGGTCGGGTCCGGAATCATGTACGTCGTCAGCTTCCCGCTGGCCGGGTCGAGCTTGACGATGCGGTTGTTCCGATTGCCGGTGAACCAGACCATTCCCTTTTCCACCACGAGGTTGTGGGGATGGGTGCCGTCGTCGATCTCGAAGCGCTTGAAGTCGCCCGACTTGCTGTCGACGTAGGCGATGTAGTTCCCCTGCTGGCCGACGAACCAAACTCGGCCCTGGGCGTCGGCGTACGGATCGCGGGGGCGTCCGCCGTAGGGAACTTCCCACTCCTTCGGGTCGAACTGGGCAACGTTCGACGGCCCCTGTGCCGGGAGCAGGTCGGGGGCAACCAGAGCGGCGGCGAGAGCAAGAACACTGGAGCGCATGTAAAGCCTCCGGATCTAGGAGCTTTAGGGTCTTCGAATATACGCGCGGGACACAGCGCGGCGTTGCGGTGGCGCGACCCCTGAACAGCCCCTGACATGCTGGGAGGTGGTCACGGGTTGGCATTTCGAAAGGAAGTCGCGGTCGGCGGTGAATAGAACTCGGCGGACTCAGCCACCCTACTCCCCAACCCCGACTTCCATGCCCATCTCGATTCGTGCCTTCCTCATCGCGACGGCGATCGGCACCGCACTCCAGGCCGCGATGGTGATTTCCGGCCACACGAACAAGACGGTCGCGAAGCTGTTCGCCGCAGGTGGCATGTCGCTGTCGCTGATCGCGGGACTGATCTACGCGGTTCTCGCCAGCGGGGGTACCACTGGTTCGGCTGTCGTCGGCGGGGTTCTCGCAGGCGGCGCGTGTGCCCTCATCGGCATCGCGATCTCCTACCTCCTGAGGGACGTCCCTGCCAGCCTGCTCGCCCTGGGCACCCTGAGCTCCGCGGTCGCCGGGGCCATTGGCGGGTGGCTGGGGTCACTGTTCGCCGCCTAACGCGGCACGAGTGTTTCGGACTGGCGCTGATCGATCGGTCACGAGTCTGGAGTGCGGCTGATCAGCCGGCGCCCGCCGCGACGCCGGCGAGGATCATGAGCATGACGACGAACGCGCCGACGAGCACCGCGCCGTCGCGC
This sequence comes from Gemmatimonadaceae bacterium, assembly GCA_036280115.1. Taxonomy (GTDB): domain Bacteria; phylum Gemmatimonadota; class Gemmatimonadetes; order Gemmatimonadales; family Gemmatimonadaceae; genus JAJKIV01. The sequence goes on along the minus strand of DASURJ010000446.1, from coordinate 1,295 downwards.
CCGGGCCACGCGAGCAGCGTTAGGCGGGGCGCGATGCGGCCGACCGTGATGGCGGTCGCGCACGCGACCGCGAAGCCGGCCGGGTTCCACCACAGCCACGACATGCCGGGCGCCAGGCGGGCGAGCGCGAGGTTGCCGGCGAGCCCCACGACGAGGCCCGTGAGGACCGCGCGTCCGCCGAGGCGCGGCGCCAGCACGCCGAGCACGAATACGGCGAGTACCGGCCCGTAGAACGCCGAGCCCACCTGATTGATCAACTCGAGAACACCGCCACCGCTGCGCGCGAACACGAGCCCGGACACGATCGCGAACACGCCCCACGCGAGCGACGTCCCGCGCGAGAGCCACACGTTCTGCCGCTCGGGGGCGATGCCCGCGACGTCCTCGAGCGTTACGGCGGCGAGCGAGTTGAGCGCCGAGTCGATCGACGACATCGCCGCGGCGAGAATGGCCGCGAGCAGCAGCCCCCGCAGCCCGACCGGCAGGTATGTCATCATGAACGTCGGCACGAGGCTGTCCACCGGACGAGACGCCATGTCCTGCGCGAACGCCGGGTTCACGCGGAGGAAGCCGGCGAGCAGCAGACCGAACGCGCAGTACGTGAGCACGAGCGGGAAGCGCAGGAGGCCGTTCCAGACGAGGGCCCGCCGTGCGTCCTCGTCACTGCGCGCCGCGAGCAGGCGCTGCGCCTGGCTCTGGTCGCAGCCGTAGTACGACAGGTACAGGAAGAAGCCACCGAACAACATCGGCCAGAACGCGAACGTCGTCCCGTCGCGGAACCCCGTGGCGTCGAGGACCAGCGGGTCGGCCCGGTCGAGCGGGATCGCGTCGAACACCTCGCGCCCGCCGTGCATGAGCAGGTAAGCGGCAGCGACGAACGTCCCGCCCCAGAGCAGGATGAACTGGAGCACGTCACTCCAGATGTCCGCAACGAGGCCGCCGAGACTCGTGTACGCCACCGAGAAGAGCCCGACGGCGAGAATGGACCACACGATCGGCCACCCGAGCGCCGTCGAGACGACGAGGGCCGAGGCGTAGAGGATCACGCCCAGCGAGAGCCCGCGCGAGAGGAGGAAGCTCCCCGCGAGCGCCTGACGCGTCGGGCGGCCGAAGCGGCTCTCCGCGAACGCGTAGATCGACGAGCCGGGACCGGAGCGCAGTGCCGGCAGGATCAGCACGATGAGCACGAGCATGGCGAGCGGCACGGCCAGCTCGTACTGCAGCCAACGCAAGCCGCCGCCTTCGCGCAGTGCGACGAACGCCGGCGCGCCGACGAGACTCACCGCGCTCGCCTG
>DASURJ010000445.1:0-3805 GCA_036280115.1 Gemmatimonadaceae bacterium | reverse complement strand
CAGCGCCGGTACTGCCCGACGACACCGAGACTGAGGAGGTAGCCGTCTATTCGACGGATTCCTCGGTCATTGCCGCGACCACCCATCTTGCGCGTGGACGTCCCTGGTACGCGTACCAGGCACTCCGGCCGGCCCTTGCCGACTCATCTCGGCGAACTCCAGCGGTTGTGTTCCTCGCCGCGACCGCTGCAAGCCGATGGGGTGGGTGGCGCGAGGTCGAGCGTCTGCTCGGTCCTACTGACTGGACCGATTCCCTCTTCAATGGTGAGGGACGCGTGCTGCTCATTAGGGCAGCGCTCGAGCGCAACGCGGACTCACTCGCAGCGGAACGTGCGGCAACCGCCGTTGAGCATGTACGAGATGATGTGGCGCGTGGCGAGCGCCTCGTTCTCCTCGCACGGGCGCTCGATCGGCGCGATCGTCGTGACTCGTCGCGCGCGACGTACCTGCGTGCCGCAGCACACCTGCCCGACTTGCGCGACTGGCTGTTACTCCGAGCCGCTGCGGTCACGAGGACAGCATCCCGACGCGACTCGCTCTACGCCGAGGTGTCGACGCCCGCGCTCCAGGAGCGAATTCCCCGAATGGAGGCGGTCACGCGCGAACGCCTCGGAGATATCAGCGGCGCGATAGACGCCTATGATCGAATGGCCGATTCATTGTCGGCGATGCGACTGCGTCTGGCACGTGCAAGCGGCCGAAATCGCCTCGCGGTACGTCGGCGCCTGATGGCCATCGTCCGCTCGAGCCCATCCACGCGTGAAGCCGAGCGAGCGGTTGAAATTCTCGACGACGCGCGCGTGCGCCTTACCGCGAACGAGGAGATGGCGATCGCGCGTATGGCGCAGGCGCGCGGGCTATGGGGTCGCGCGGCGGTGGCGTATGGTCGCGCGCTTCGACAAGGCGGGCTGAGCAGCGCGGATCGTTATACCTATGGCACCATTCTCATGCGCCTGGGGCGATATCGAACGGCCGCCCGCGTGTTTGCGGGAATTCGGAGGCCCGCCGACCTCGTCGCCGCCGCGTCGTATCAACGTGCGCGAGCGCTACTCGGCTCACGTCAACCTCGGGGCGCCAGGACGGTCCTGCAACAGCTTCTGCGTCGCTACCCCCGAGACACCGTGGCCGGAGCTGCTCTCATCCTGCTCGCCGATCTGGCAATGGATGAGCGGCGCGACGCCTCCGCTCGAGCGGCGCTTCGCGATGCGTACACGCGGTTTCCGACGATCTCACAGGCTCCGCAGGCGCGGTTTCGGGCCGCCGTACTGGCGTTCGCGGCCGGCAGATACCGGTCAGCCGCCAACGAGCTCGATTCTCTCCTCGCGCTTCACCCGAGCGCGGAGGATGGCATGGCGGCTCGCTACTGGATGGGGCGCGCGCTCCTGGCGATCGGTGATACTTCGACAGCGATGGCGCGATGGCGCACCGTCGCCGCCGAGTATCCGATGACCTATTACGGCGTGCTCGCGGCGCAGCGACTCGGCGAGCTGCCCTGGGCACCGCCCGCGGCGCCGGATTCGTTCGCGGAAATCGAGAGCCTCACCGAGGCGATGGATCGAGTGAACCATCTCGAAAAGCTCGGTATGGAGAGCGAGGCCCGCACCGAGCTCGAGATCCTCGCCGAGGCCGCGGACTCGAGTGAGGAGCGGCTCCTCGCGACCGGGTATCTCATGCGTGAGCACGGACTCGTTTCCCGGGCCGCGCAGCTCGGGACGCAGGCGATTCGTACGTCACCAAACATTGATGCGCGTGCGTATCGGCTCGTTTATCCGATTGTGCACCGCGAGGCAATCATCCTCGAGTCGCGGCGACGTAACCTCGACGCCGCGCTCGTGGCGGCCATCATCAAGCAGGAATCCGGATTCAATCCTCGCGCGACCTCGAGTGCCGGAGCGCGAGGGTTGATGCAGATGATGCCGGCAGTCGGTCGGGCGGTGGCGCGAAGCATCGACGTCCCGGAGTGGCGGACCGAGCTGCTGTATCAACCGGACATCAATCTTCAGCTCGGAATCAGGCACCTCGAGGCATTTATCTCCCGATACGACGCCCCCTATGCGCTCGCGGCGTACAATGCTGGAGAGACGCGCCTCAAACGTTGGCTCAAGCGCCCCGGAGCACGGGATCCCGAGATGTTCGTCGAGCGCATCCCGTTCACGGAGACCCGGGACTACGTACGGATCGTCCTGCGGAATCGGGCGATGTATCGCGCGCTGTACACGTGGTGAGCTTCCCGGCGAGCGACTGAGCGCGGTATGGGCGACACCGGCGCGTTCTCCCTTCGCCAGGAAATGGTGCGCAAGGGATGGCATGCGCTCTCCGTTGTCGTGCCTGTGGGCTACGCCAGAGGAATGGCGCGGCCCTTTCTCATATGGATGCTGGCCGCCGCGCTCGTCGTAGCGATGGTCGTCGAGGTTGCTCGCGCGCGGAGCGCGGTGGCACGAAGTGCGTTCAACACGGGCTTTGGTGCTCTCCTGCGCGAACACGAATCACGCGGCGTATCGGGCGCGACGTGGCTGGTTCTCGCGTTCCTCATCGCCGTCATCGCATTTCCAGCGGATATTGCCATCGCGGCTATGTGCGGAGTGGCACTTGGCGACGCGGCAGCGGCAATCGTTGGTCGCACTCTGAGCGGCGCGCGTCCGCATCAGGGGAAGTCACTTGCGGGCAGCGCTGCATGTGTTGCGGCGACTGCGCTCGCTGCGCGGTGGATCGCGGATTTCACGTGGCGAGAGGCGTTGATCGCGGGGATTCTCGCGTCGATTGCGGAGCGACCCAGACGTCCGCTGGATGACAACCTTCGCATCACACTGGCGGTCGGATGCGGTATCCTGTTGTGGCGCATGGGGTTCTCTTGACAAAATATCGAGGTGCACATATATAGGGGCCCGCGAGCCAGCGTCGGCCCGCTCCGCCGCAACGTAGCGTCGGAACCGTATCATCCCGCAGGAGGCAGCTCGAATGGCCAGAGGGAAAGTCAAATGGTTCAATGACGCCAAGGGTTATGGCTTCATTGAGCAGGAGAGTGGCGAGGACGTCTTCGTGCACTTCTCCGCGATCGCGATGGAGGGATTCAAGACTCTGTCGGAAGGACAAGAGGTCGAGTTCGAGATTCGCACCGGAGAAAAGGGACTGCACGCCGCGAACGTGGTGCGAGTCTGACGTCCAGCCAGACTCTCGGCCGTTCGACCCTGTCTGCGCCTGCCGTCTTCGGCAGGCGTTGACGTTTTAGTAGCTTTGGAGGATGACGCAGCCTCCGTCGCCCCCCCGGCTTTTCCTCGTCGATGGCTACGCGCTGATCTATCGCGCGTTCTTCGCGCTCATTTCGCGACCGCTCACGACCAGTCGCGGTGAGAACACATCGGCAGCGTGGGGAGTCGCGAACTTTCTCCAGCGTCTGCAGGCCGCCTATGCCCCCGAGTACCTCGGCTGGGTTCACGATTCCGGGCTCTCGTTCCGACACGAGCGCTACCCGGCGTATAAGGCGACGCGGCAGAAGCTGACCGAGGAGCTCCAATCCGATTTTGATCGGGGAATGGAGCGTATCGCCGAGATGCTGAGCGCGTATCGCATCCCCATTCTCGCGCTCGAGGGCTACGAGGCCGATGACGTGATCGGGACATTGGCGCGCCAGGGAGTAAAGGCAGGCGTCAATGTCGTAGTCGTTTCCGGCGACAAGGATTTTCAGCAGCTCGTGCGATCAGGAGTCTGGGTACTCAACCCCGGACGAGGAGGCGCGGGAGCGGTGGAAGAGCAGTGGGTGAGCGTGGAGAACGGGAGTGAGCGCCTTGGGGTAGAGCCGGCGCTC
>DASURJ010000444.1:0-2491 GCA_036280115.1 Gemmatimonadaceae bacterium | reverse complement strand
GACGGATGACTGCCCGCCGTTCGCCCGTCCCCCGTCGCCCGTCCCCGTCGCCCGTATGGGATCATCAATCCCCCGAAAGCACGCAGGCGACGCCGATCAGGATCAGCACAGTGCCCACGCCGTGCAGGCGTCGCAACGGTTCTCCGAAGACGTAGACGCTCGCCAGTGGGAGCAGCACGTACGTGAGGCTGGTCAGCGGGTACGCCCTCGACAACGGCGCGGAGCGGAGCACGTAGAGCCAGCAGACCGTCGAAGCCGCCCACGCAGCGAGCCCTGCCAGCACGTGCGGCGTGCGGACGGCAGCAAGCAGAAACTCCAGGCCGTCGAGCCCCGCGAGGCGTTGGGCGCCGGACTTGAGCGCGAGCTGGCCCAACACCGAAAACGCGACCGTGACCACGATCAGGACCATCGTGTTTCCCGACATCATCGGCTCCCTGCCTCGTGTCGAATCCGATCGTAGGCGTCGGTGCGCGCCCAGGCGAAGAGGACCACCGAGACCCATCGCAGGAAGGTTCGAAGGTAACCGAACGGCTGAAGCTCCATGCGGCGACTGGAGGTGCGCGCCGTGAGGCTTCGATCGTAGAGGAATCGCTCGCGGTGGTGCCGGTAGGCCGCCCCGGTCAGTGGCCATTCCTCGGCGATCACGCGAGACTCCTCGAACGGGCCATAGCTCTCGAAGTGTGCGCGGTCGCAGCTCATGAAGGCCGGCATCGACTTGGCCCGTGCCAGTGGCAGGTGTCGCGCCAGGCCCCAGAAGGTCCACCACACCCACGCCCGGATGCCCGGCTCGCGCGAGGCGAGCCGATACAGCACCAGGCATCTCCCCTCGTCCTCGTGGACTTCGAGAATGCGCTCCACCGCGTTCTCCGGGACGATGGTGTCCGCGTCGACGAAGCAGAGCACTCTGCCGGAGCTCACCGCGGCTCCCGCGTTGCGCGCCGCCGCGCATGTCCCGCCAATGCACGAGACCAGTCGCACACCGGCGTCGGCGGCGAACCTGCCCACGATGGCCGCGGTCGCGTCCTCGCTTCCGTCATCCGCAACGACGACCTCGAACGGCGTATGCGGCAGCCAGAGATCGTTCCGGGCGACTCCAGACGCCCGCGCCACGCTCGCGAGCACCGCCTCGACGACCTCGCCGATCAATACCTCCTCGTTATGCGCCGGGATCACGATCGAGAGCCGCCGATCAGCCATCGCGCTCGAGGATCAACGTGGCGACAACGAGGGAGCGGCCGGGTAACACAGGCCGCTCCTGCTGGGCCCGGACGCGCAATCCGGCGGCCACGACATCCCGCCGAAGCTCGTCGGCGGTGTAGAAGCGCCGCGTACTCATCGCGAATGCGGCCTCTCGCGGGACGTAGCCGACGAGCCTGGACACGTGGAATGCCACGATCGTCCAGAGGAACTCCCTGACGCGAAGCCACGCGTAGCCCAGTCGATTCGCGTGAAGGGACTGCACGAGGATGAGAGGTCCGCGCGTGACACGCGCCACTTCCCTGAGGACTCCCGCTGGATCGTTAGGGTACGCGAGCATGAAGACGAGAAGCGCGGCCGCGTAGGTTCCCTGTTCGAACGGGAGCACGCCGTCGGCGATGAGCACGGGTGGTCGTCCAACGACGTGGATGTCGCTCACGTCAGCCGTGATCACCTCGAGTCCCATTGCGTGCTCCAATCGAGCCGAGAGGTGCCCGGTCCCCGACCCGAGGTCCAGGATCGGCCCGTCGGCCGGCAACCAGGCGCCCACCTGCTCCATCAACTGACGGGCTCGCCGTTCCATGACGGCGTCAAGCAGCGACTTCAGCACCACTCGCCTCGAGCAACTTCGCTACCGTGGTCGGTGCGTGTCCGGTGTCCAGAAGCCTCTCAGTGAGCCGAACGATCTTCGGCCAGAACCCGCGGTGCAGATCTCGGGGGTGAATCGCGAGCGTGGGAATTCGGTGATCGAGCGACTGCAGCATCCGTCCGATGCCGTGGCCGACGTGCGCGAGCCAGTCCCAACGACCACAGTCCCAGGTCCACGTCGCCAAGGGAATTCGTCGGCCAGTGTGCGACTCGAGCGAGAAGAAGCCCACGATGTGCTCGAGCCCCAGGCTATTTCGGCATGTCAGCCGCACGTGTCCTCGCTGCCAGCCGGGGGCGAGGAAGCCCCGCGCTGGCGCACCGAAGACGTTGGCGAAGACACGCTGTCCCCGCTCGAGGGTGCGCTGTGTGTCGCGCGCAGTCAGGCCGTTCATCTCGTCGCATCGCTCGGCGAGCAGCGTGATGGGCCCCCACCCGTGCTGGCGACGATGGAAGTAGCCGTGAAGGAGAAGCTCCTCGGCGGCGTCCTGGATCATGTCGCAGTAGCTCGGGTGCGACGCGAGCGGCCAGTCGCCGTACCAGTTGGGGACCACGCCGAAGGAGAAGCGACGCCCGAGCAGGGGCGCGAGGTCGCGGATCATCACCCGAGTCTCGCGGGCGTAGGCCGGCGTGGCGTCGTGGATACATA
>DASURJ010000443.1:0-3978 GCA_036280115.1 Gemmatimonadaceae bacterium | reverse complement strand
TTCCAGATGTCGAAGGTGATTCCAGCAAAGGGTGGCCACCCGGTCACCGCGCCCGACGCCGAGTTGCGCCAACGCCGACCCGAGCTTCCGGGCACGCTTCAATGCGCGCGCGTACGTCGATCGCTCGAGTGTTCGATCAGCGCGGCGCGAGACGATGCCCTTGTGCCCGAACATCGCCTCGGTGCGGCGGAGCATCGCCGTGATGGTGAGCGGATACTCCATCATGAGCCCATCCATGCGCACCCCCGGTGTGGAATTGCGGGCGACGCCGCGCGGTGGCCGTTCAGGCTACATCGCCCTTCGTCGACGCGCCCACTCATCTCGCGGGCGGGAACGTGCCCCGGCTGGAGAGCTCTGTAAAGGTCGAGACGGTGAAAAAATTCGATCGAGCGCCCAGAGCGCGACGACGGGGCGGATCAGAGCGCCCCGCGGGTGGAACGTGGTACCGGGACCACGCTGCCCTCGGGCACCGGCACCGGGAGGAAATCCTCGCCCGGGTTGATGAACTGGTCGCGCTCGATGCGGTACTGCTTGTCGTAGAGCTGACGGTACCGGCCGTTTGCTGCGAGGAGCTCGGCGTGCGTGCCGCGTTCGACGATGCGTCCCTCTTCCATGACGAGGATCTGATCGGCGCTCTCGATGGTGGACAGCCGGTGCGCAATGACGAACGTGGTACGCCCGCGCCGGAGCGACCGGAGCCCGTCGCGGATGAGCGCCTCGCTCTCGCTGTCGAGGCTCGACGTCGCCTCGTCGAGGATGAGAATCCGCGGGTCGGCGAGGATCGCGCGCGCGATCGCGACCCGCTGGCGCTGACCGCCCGACAACTTGACGCCACGCTCGCCGACGATCGTGTCGTACTTCGCCTCGAACCGCTCGATGAACTCGTCGCAGTGCGCGATGCGGCTGACCGCCCTGATCTCCTCGTCCGTCGCGTCGGGCTTCGCGAACGCGATGTTGTCTCTGACCGTGCCGTCGAACAGGAAGTTGTCCTGCATCACGACCCCGAGGTTCGCCCGGTAGTCGCGCAGGCGGAGCGTCGCCGCGTCCCTGCCGTCGACGAGCACGCGGCCACTCGTCGGCCGGTTGAACGCACTGACGAGCCCGATGAGCGTGCTCTTCCCTGCTCCACTCGAGCCCACGAGCGCCGTCGTCGTCCCCGCCCTCGTGGTGAACGAGATGTCCCGCAGCACCGGCACGCCCGGCACGTACTCGAAGCTGACGTTTTCGAACGCCACGTGACCCTCGAGCTCGCCGATGGCCGCCCGGCGCTCATCCTCCTGATCTTCCGTGGACGTGTTGCGGATCTCCCGGATGCGATCCAGCCCCGCGAACGCCTCGCTCACCTGCGTTCCGATCGACGCGATCTGCACGAGCGGCGCAGCGACGAGGCCGATGAAGAAGATGTACATCACGAAGTCGCCGAGCGTCATCGTGCCGCCGACGATGGAGCGCCCGCCGATGATGATCATGAGGACGCCGATCACGCCCACGATCACCGTCGTCGCCGCTCCGACCGCCGACGTGCCGGTGATCGTCGATGCAATGTTCCGGAACAGCCGCTCGATCCCTTCCGCGAAGATGCGCTCCTCGCGCGCCTCGGCCGTATACACCTTGACGGTGCGAATGCCGCCTAACGCCTCGCCGAGCCGCCCCGTCACCTCGGCGTTGATCTCGTTGCGCTTGCGGAACAGCGGGCGCAGACGCTTGAACGCCACGGCCATCATCCCGCCGAACGCCAGCAGCACGAAGATCGTGGACGCCGTCAGCCGCCAGTTCAGGTAGAACAGGACACCGAGCGCAATGACCGCCGTGATGATGCCGCCCGTCAACTGCACGAGACCCGTGCCGATGAGGTTGCGAATCCCCTCCGCATCCGACATCACCCGCGTGATGAGCACCCCCGACTTCGTCGAGTCGAAGAACGACACGGGGAGCCGCAGCACGTGCTGCTGGATCTCGACGCGCATGTCGCTGATGGCGCGCTGCGCCGCAATGCTCACGGTCTGCGACAGCGCGAACGACGTGATCGCCTGAATCAGGGTGGCGCCGCCGACGGCGAGCGCGAGCGGCACGAGCAGGTCGACCCGCTGCTTGCCCAGCACGTCGTCGATCAGGTACTTGGAACTCGCGGGAAGCACGAGCCCGGCCAGACGATTGACCAGCATGAGCGCCAGCCCGACCGAGAGCGAGCGGCGATGCTTCCAGATGAGCGCGCGCGCCTCGGCCCAGGCGCGGGTCATGTTCACGCGCGGCTTCTTCGGCGGAGCGGATTGGTCGGGCATGGCCGAAAAGCTAACCGGGAGCGGCACATCCCGCCCCAACCCTGCGGCTCGGTCCCGGTCGTTAGGCCGTCGCCAGCACGCGCGTGACCGCCGTCGAGTACCGCGCCCACCGCTCCGACTGGACCCGGAGCTGGGCTCGTCCTTTCGGGGTGAGCTGGTAGTACTTCGCCTTGCGGTTGTTCTCGGAGAGCCCCCACTCCGACTCCACCCACCCGCGCTTTTCGAGCCGATGCAGGGCGGTGTACAGCGCCCCCTCCTCGATCTGCAGCTCCGCCCCGCTGGTTTCGGCGATCCAGCGCGCGACGGCGTACCCGTGGCGCGGGCCCCAGCTCAGCGTCTTGAGCACCAGCACGTCGAGCGTGCCCTGTAGCAGTTCGAGCTCGTCGTCCCGCATGCGTGGAGGCTTCCCCTGAAACGTTGAGGGATTATGCCACGGCGGCTCCGCCCGCGCAACCGCGAGCGCCTCACGCGTCGACCACTCGCCCCGCCCGGACGTGGAGGGGCCACCGAACCACCCGCCGCGCCGCCGGATCGCCCCAGAGCGCCCGAAGCTCCTCCCTGACCTCGATCACCGGGTCGCGGCCGATCGCCGCCGCCAGCGCCCGCGTCGCGGACCACGTGCGAAGGTAGCCCGCCAGCTCGTCCAGGCTCATTGGCAGCTCCATCGACACGACAGGTGCGCGAACCTCGTCGATCGGCATCGCGATCGATCGATAACCCTGGTCCACGAGCGCCCGTTCGGGCGACCAGTAGGGGCCGCACGTCTCGGTATAGTAGCGCTCGACCACCGGGTCCACCGTCGCGTCGATGCGCAACCGCGAGTAACACCAGACCGCGAGCACCCCGCCTGGCGCAACGACGCGCCGCACCTCGCCGAAGAAGCGGTCGTGCGGCAGCCAGTGGAGCGCCTGGGCAACGGTCACGAGGTCCACCGACCCCGAGGCGAGCCCGCTCGCGTCCGCCATCGCCACCGAATCCCGCACCCGCGGGTGCGGAACCGCGTGCGCGATCTGTTCCGTGCTGGCGTCGGTCGCGAATACGATCTCGAAACGATCGGCGAGTGGGACGGCCGCCTGACCGTTCCCAGTCGCGCAGTCCCAGGCGGCTCTATGTTTCAACGCCAGCGACGCGACGAAGTCGAACAACGCGCTCGGATAGCGCGGACGATACGTCGCGTAGTCTGCAGCGGCCGCAGAGAAGTAGTCCTTGAACCCCGACTTGGTCACACCAGATGTTACGCGCGCGAGACGCTCGGCGCGACGTCACACACCTTTGCTCGTCCGTGCCATGACGTCGAGCCCTGCTCCTCTCACTCCAGGTTCCGTGTTCGTTCCGAAGCTCTTCACGACGCTTCGCGCTTATGATCGGCGTCAACTGACGTCCGACCTGACCGCAGGCGTCATCGTCGGGATCGTCGCGTTCCCGCTGGCCATCGCGTTCGCCATCGCGAGCGGCGTCACGCCCGAGCGCGGCCTGTACACCGCCATCGTCGCCGGTTTCATCATCTCGGTGTTGGGCGGATCTCGTGTCCAGATCGGCGGGCCGACCGGGGCATTCGTCGTCGTCGTCTACTCCATCGTCCAGCGCTACGGTCTGCCCGGGCTCACGATCGCGACGCTCATGGCGGGCGTCATCATGGTGCTGCTTGGGGCCTTCAAGCTCGGCACGATGATCAAGTTCATCCCGCACCCGCTCA
>DASURJ010000442.1:0-5440 GCA_036280115.1 Gemmatimonadaceae bacterium | reverse complement strand
GCTTTACGGACATGGCCACCACCGAGAAGCTGCGGAAGAACCCACGTGGGCCTTGTGTCGGCCTCCCCTAAGGTAGGGCGTGGCAGCCGGGTTTGAAGGGGAGTCGGCAGCTTCCAGGGACCGGCCGTGGCCGTCATCCGGGGCCCGCTCCGACCGCCCACGGGACGACCCGAGCGGCGCGCACGGTCGACTCTCTGTGCCGCGGCGCGCCACGACGCCCATCTGAACCGACACGCGGCCGTCCCAGAAAAGCCGCGCTCGAGCGTCGCGAGGCCTAACGCGACGGCAACATCCCGGTCGAGGTTGTGCCCTCTCGACGTGGCCGGTGAGGCTCGCTCGGCACTGACTACTGATCGACTCATCGCTGACGACTGCCCGACTGGCCACTGGGGACGGGCGACCGGACCGCACCGTCCGGCGCACCCACCGCCCGTACCGGCCGCTCGCATTGCAGCCACGGCCAGTGTCGCAGATGGCAAAGGCGCGTGTGATCGAGTACCAGGGGACGGTCCGCGTGGAGCGTGCAGCGCTCTCGGCACAACAATGGCGGTCGAGACCAGGCGGTCTACGGAGCGAGTGCGCTCATGGTGGCGAACCGAACAGTTTCACACATCCTGTCCAGCTCGCCACCTAACGAGCCATTCGACACGAATCGACCGTTCGGTCGAATTCACGCAGGCGTTGCACGACAACGTGACGCCCCCAGGGACGGTCGGGTTTAAGCGTGAAGAATTTCGACCGAACGTTCTAGGCGGCCGACGTCGACTGTCGCACCGCCCTAACGCGCCCTCACCGCGAGACTCGAGATTGTCGGTGTCAGCCTCATCCACCGAGCCCCGCCGTACGTACCCGTCGTACACGGTCGCGAGCGTTCCGCGCCCGACACGCGCCACACGTGCCCGCCACCTGGCGGATCTCAGCCATCAACTCGACGGTGACGCCACGACAAATCGCGCCGCGCAGAACCTGCGGCGGCATGCGTGGCGTGCCGCCAGACGCATCGGTGCCCTCGTCGGCCTCGATGCGCTCGCTTTCGTCGCCGCGCGACTCGCCACGAGAGAATTCGCCGAGGTGAACGGCACCGGAGATGGGATACTCGCATCGTGGGCCATCGCGCCGGGGGCACACGAGCTGTCGTTCGCGACCGCTCTGATGGTTGGAACGGTCGTGTCCGGCACCTACGGGCCTGGTGATGCACAACGTCAACCAGGGCGCCTTTGCGTTGCAGCCGCGATCGCCAGTGCGCTCCCCCTCTGGTCCCACCTCTGGAACCAGCCGCTCATCACGGCAGCCGAGACCTGGTTCGCGACCTTCGTTCCGCTCCTCAGCGCGTTGCTCGCGCTGCGCATCGTGTTCGATGTCGCCGTGAAGCGGATCTCCGACCGGTCTGGTTCGGCGCGGCTCGAACGCGCCGTACTGGTAGGGTCGGCCGCCGACTGTGCAGCGCGGAGCGCCGGCACGTCGCTCACTCGACGCGCCGGGTTCGACGTCATCGGGTTCATCGACGTGTCGCCGACGCCGCACCACGGCGCGCTCGGAACGGTCGCGAACGTCGAACGACTGCTCGTCGATCATGACGTCGACACCGTCATCCTGTGCGGATTCCCGTCGCAGCTCGCCACCGACCGTGTGCTGCGCGCCGCAGCGGTGGCCGAGTGCACGGTGCTCGCATCGGCACCGCAACTGGAGCATCCGTCCGTCCGGCCGAACGTCATCAAACAGGGCGGTCAACCGATTCTTCAGCTGCGGCCCGCAGCGCTCCGTGCCGAGCAGCTCATGCTGAAACGGGCAATGGACGTCGTCGGGGCGGCCATCCTTCTCATTCTGCTCGCTCCCATCCTCGCGATCATTGCGGCGATGGTCGTGCTCGACACCCCTGGCCCTGCACTGTTCTCGCAGCGGCGGCTCGGCCGCTTCGGGCGGCCGATCCGCTGCCTCAAATTCCGGTCAATGCACGTCGATGCCGAGGCTCGGCTCCTGGGCGACCCCGCACTGTTCAAACGGTATGTCGAGAACGATTACAAGCTTCCTGAAGCGATCGACACACGCATCACGCGCGTGGGGCGATTCCTGCGACGCACGAGCCTCGACGAGCTGCCGCAGCTCTGGAACGTGCTGAAGGGAGAGATGTCGCTCGTGGGCCCCCGGCCCATCGTGCCTGACGAGATTCAGCATTACAAGGGTGAGGGACCGTTCCTGCTCTCCCTGAAACCCGGCATTACCGGCGCGTGGCAGGTGAATGGGCGCTCCGCGCTTCCGTACCCGCAGCGTGCGGCCGTGGAGCTCGAGTACGTCGAGGGGTGGAGTCTCTTGCGGGACATGCGCATTCTTCTGCGCACGGTTCCTGTCGTACTGGCTCGTCGTGGCGCACACTGATTTCGCTGATCCACTCCTGGCTCCCGACGACGGGGCGACACTCCGCCTCGTGTCGCGCGGGCAACCGACGACGCCGCGTGTGTCGGTCTGCATCGTGTCGCATCGACGCGCGAACGAGATCGAGCGGTGCCTGGCGGACCTCGCGGCGCAGCGAACCTCCGAGCCGTTCGAGGTCGTACTCGTCCTCCAGGCCTACCCGCCCGGCGTCCCCGAGCGACTCGCGGCCGAATTCTCGGCGGCGTTTCCGCTGCACGTGTATCACGCGGCCGTGGGGCTCGGCGTTCACGCCGCGAGGAATGCCGCGGTAGCCCGCTCATCGGGTGCGATCGTCGCGTTCCTCGATGACGACGTGCGAGTTCCGCCCCACTGGTTGGATGCGCTTTTCCCCTACTATACGGACGCATCGCTCGGTGGGGTGGGGGGCGAGGTCAGTCATCCGGAATCGCGCCGCCTGACGAGTCGACTCATCCGTCCGATCCTGGCGCTCTCGGCGAAACGCTACCGCATCGATTGGGGTGGGTTTCACGCGTTTCCCTGGAGCGGACATCCCGCCGACGATCAGGAGGCGGATTGGCTCTCGGGCTGCAACATGTCGTTCCGGCGCGCGGCGCTGGAGCAGGTTGGTGGATTCGACGAGGTGTACGGCGCGTACGGCTTCGACGACGTTGACGTTTGCGTTCGGCTGCGCGACGCCGGATGGCGCCTCCTCTCGACGCGTCGGCTGGCCGTCCAACACTTTCCGAGCGCCATCAATCGCCAGTCACTCCCGCGGCTCGTTCGTGAAGAGGAGGCCCGGCGCGTTCGACTCGTGCGCCGCGCCATCGGTCATCGCACGGCATGGCGGGTTCGGTACCTCGCGCGGTTCGCCTACCATCTCATCGCGCTCACGCTTCAGGGAATCGTGCGAGGACATCCAGCGCTCGCGGTGAGCGCGATCGCCGGCGCTCGGCGAGGACTCGCGTTGTACGGAGGCGGGCCGCCTCGTGGCGGGGAGACCATGCTGAGGGCAATCGACACGGCGGACGCGAGACCCACGTGATCGAGCGCTGGACGGCGCGACTACGCACCGCAGTCGGGAACCCGGCGACGCCCTACGTCGGGGCGGTCGTCGTGCGCGCGGGATCGCGCGCGATCTGGGGACTCGCGTTGCCGATGGTGCTCAGCGTAGCCGCATACGGCCGGTACCAGCTGTTGGTCACGGTCGCTCTCATGGCGGCGCAGCTCGCGTTGTTAGGCACGCCGCAGACCATCGTCCGGCACGCGGGCCAGCGCATTCCCATGGGACCGCTGCTGCTTCACGCGGTCGTCGTCGGCGCCGTGCTCGTGGCGGCCACTCCGCTGCTGCTCCCCGCGATTCGGTCCGCGCCAGCCATCGCGGTCGTGAGTGGCGTTGTCATCGCGACTATTCTGGCGACCGCGTACGGCGCGCGCGCGAAATCACGATTCGCGTTCGGCACGTCCTGGCGTGCGGAGATCGCCGGCGCCGCCGTCCTCGTGCTGGCGACCGTCGTGATGCTACTCGCGCGCTCACGCGACATGGTGAGCCCGAACGTCGCGCTCACGGTCGAAGCCATCGCGCTGGCTGGCACGGCGACGGTGCTCATGCTCTCGCTGCGGGGGCGACGCTACAACGCTGACGAGAGCGCCTCCCCGCGCCTTCCCTCCCTGTTCGGCGGCGTGTATTCGGTGGGTGGATTGGTACTGCTCGACGTCGTGTTGTTCAGGCGGCTCGAGGTGTACTTCCTCGAGCGGTCTCCCGACGGGCTCGCGGGCGTCGCCGTGTTAGGCCTGGCACTCCAGATCGCCGCGGTGGCACTACTCGTCCCGACCGCGCTCCTCGAGGCGTGGCAGCCGAAGCTGGCAGTGATCCGCAGATCCAGCGGCGAGGACGCGTTCGAGCAGGATGTGCGGCGTCGCGTGCGTCAGTTCGTCCCGCTCATGGCCGCCACGGTGGTTGGCAGCGTCGCAGTCACGTTCGCGGGAGTGGCGTTCCTGTTCAGACAGTACCAGCCCTGGCTTCCCTATGTAGTCACGTTCGTCGTGATTCGTGTCGCGTGCGCAGGTGCGGGGGTGTATTCGGCAGCACTGTATGCGATCGGCGAGCAGCGCGCGCTCTATCTGCCTGCACTCACTGGTGGTGTCGTCGCGATCGCCGCGAACGCCATCTGGACCCGACCGCTCGGACTGGATGGCGCCGTGATTGCCTACGGCCTGACGCAAGTCGTCGTCGCAGTGCTGACCGTGGTCGCGTTTCGGTCCGGCAGCCGGGCAAGGCGACCGGGGCAGCGCCACGACACGGCCCCGGCCACGATCGTCGCGCCGCTCGTGCTGCCCCTCGCGACGACTCAGGGCTCGAGCATCTCGAACGAAAAGCGCTTCAGGTAGCTGATCAGGTGGCCGCCGTGCTGCCTCAACGCGTCGGCGGCTTTCTCTTTTTCGTCCTCGGTCGGCGTCGGGACCGAAAGGACAATGCGGCCGTCGCGAAGCGCGTCCTCATAGCGGTCCTTCAGCATCATCTCGTCATCGCGAATGTTCAGTCGTTCGGCGATACGAATCGCGACGTTCGCGAGACCTTTTCGTCCCGTCGTGGCGCCAAGCGCGTCCGCGGCTGCGGGACCGCAGCTCAAGCCGATGTCGCGGTCCGAGAACCCACTACTCTCCAGCGTCGCGAGAGCGGCCTTTGCGTGCTCCGGCGTATCCACCACACCCAGAACGTGGTTCGTGGGATACTGGGGCTCTTCCGCTGGCCGCGCGGCCGGGTCGTTCGCGGAACGATGATCGCCGAAATCGGTGCGATCGGTGCGTGGCTCGGTCATTTCGCCTCCGGAGGTTGATCCCCTTGCTGCACGCACGATACCACATCGGCTCGCATCCTGCGCGCTAGTAGTCGATCACAGTGGTTCGATGAGCATCTGAATCAGGCGCGTAGGTTGGCGGCGCGCGGCGCCCGCTCGGTTGGGATGGCCTCCGCGAATGGGACGCGGCCGCCACGACGCCAGCCTCTCGATCGGCGGTCATCGAAACGATGATCGCCGATCGACGCACACCAATCAGATCCTCGGTG
>DASURJ010000441.1:0-21065 GCA_036280115.1 Gemmatimonadaceae bacterium | reverse complement strand
TGGTGAAGTCCGTCGTGAACGCGCGGCCGGCCTGAGCCGAAGCCGTGGCGTGCGCGGTCAGCAGACCGGCGAGAGCAGAGGCAAGAAGTCGTTTCCGCATGCGGAGACAATACGACGTCCGAGGTCGTCGGCACAACGACGTCATCGGGACGGATGCACGGCCCAGATCGCGACGAACTCAGCGGCCGACAGGGGCAAGGCTTCTTCGACGAGCTGCGGGCGAAGCGGAAGAGGTGATGAGCTAGCGCCCGATGGGTCATCCGCTCTCGGTGGAGATAGTCGACTATCGAAGTGCTGAAACCAACGGCACGAGATGCCGTTGGCTGCAGACCATCGGCCGCTCACTGCCGTCGGAAGCCGTTCCCTGACTCCTTGTTGTGGTCGCCGGCCGCGCGCGCGCATCACTCTCGCCAGCGCCTCTCCAACAGGAGCACACGGATGAGCACCATTGTCTCACCCGCTGGCACACGCACGTCCACTCGTGCGTACGCGCCGGCGGAGGTGAAGCACGAGCTTCAGCCGCCGGCGGCGGCAATCCGGAGCCGGATCGGATCCATCGACATCATCCGCGGCGCCGTGATGGTGCTGATGGCGATCGACCACGTGCGCGTGTTCTCCGGCGTTCCGGCGGGCGGGCCGACGCCAGGCGTGTTCTTCACGCGCTGGGTCACGCACTTCTGCGCACCCGCGTTCATCTTCCTCGCCGGAACGGCGGCGTACCTGTACGGCCAGAAGGTAGCTGACCGCGGCGCGCTCGGGCGGTTTCTCCTCACGCGCGGCGCCTGGCTCGTTGTCCTCGAGCTCACCGTCCTTCGGTTCGGCTGGACGTTCAACTTCGATTACGCCAACTACATGCTCGCGGGCGTGATCTGGGTGATCGGCTGGTGCATGATCCTGATGGCGGCCCTCCTCTATCTGCCCCTGGTGGCCGTCGGCGCGATCGGCGTGTCGATCGTGACGCTCCACAACCTGACCGACCCGTTCGCGTTCCAGCTCGATCAGGCGATTCGAGGCAGCGGCGCCGCCTGGCTCTGGCCGCTCGTCTACCGCGGCGGAACCATCACCCTCGGCGAAGGTGGGCCGCCACTCGCGGTGCTGTACTCGATCGTTCCGTGGATCGGCGTGATGGCGGCCGGCTACGCGTTCGGTCCGGTGATGACGATGGCCGCCGCGCGTCGCCGCCGCCTCTCGTTCGCGATCGGCGGTGCCGCGATCGCGGCGTTTCTCCTGCTTCGCGGTTTCAACATCTACGGCGACCCGCGCCCGTGGGGCGACGCCGCGCGTCAGGCGGCGGCGCAACGGGTGGCCGCTCAGCGCGCAGCCGCACAGCGCGCGGCGGCTGCAAGACCACAAACCGCGACGCCTAACGCTGCCGCCCCCGCTGCAGCGCCGGTACCCTCACCGGCTACGGCGTCACAGGCGGCACCGTCGCGGACCTCCCCGACGGCTCAACGCCCCCAGCCGCCTCGCATCCCGTCGTACCTGCAGTTCCTCGGCACCACGAAGTACCCGGCGTCACTGCTCTTCCTGCTCATGACGCTCGGTCCCACCATCCTGTTCATTCCGCTCCTCGAGCGCGCGCGCGGACCGGTCGCAACCGTGCTCACGGTGTTCGGTCGCGTTCCGTTCTTCTATTACGTGCTGCACATCCCACTCATTCATCTCATCTTCGTGGGGCTCTCGCTCGCGCGATACGGCGAGGTGATTCCGTGGCTGACGGCGAATCACCCGATGTTCGTGCCACCAGCGCCCGAGGGCTACACCTATAGCCTCACCGCCCTGTACGCGATCACGGCGCTGACGGTCACCATCCTGTACTTCCCCTGTCGCTGGTTCGCGAGGGTGAAGGAAGAGAGGACGGCGTGGTGGGTGAGGTACTTGTAGGAGAAGCCGACAGCTAACAACCATCAGCTATCAGCAACGCCAACCCTCCGGATGCCTCCCTGCTACAAAGGGGCATCCCGAGGGTTCCGTTTTGCTGATAGCTGATAGCAGTTGGCTGTTGGCTGATAGCTTTTCCATTAGGCTTAAGTTGTGCGGTACCCACCTGCCGCACCCATCGGGTCATGGCGGCCCGACAACCAGGACTTCGTGGACGACGGAGGGGCAATGGCGCACAGCCATGGGCATTCGCACGGGCACGAGTACGAGCCCGACCACGAGCACGACGAGGAGCACGACGAGCTTCAGCGCTGCATCGAGGAGTGCCTCAACTGCCACGCCGTGTGCACCATGACGGCGCAGTACTGCCTCACCGAAGGCGGGGAGCACGCCGACGTCAACGTGATCGGCGTCCTGCTCGACTGCGCGGAGATCTGTCAGGTGAGCGCGAACTTCATGCTGCGCGGGTCGCCGCACCACGTCGTC
Source organism: Gemmatimonadaceae bacterium (assembly GCA_036280115.1). GTDB lineage: Bacteria > Gemmatimonadota > Gemmatimonadetes > Gemmatimonadales > Gemmatimonadaceae > JAJKIV01. The sequence goes on along the minus strand of DASURJ010000441.1, from coordinate 18,698 downwards.
ACCTGCGCCGCGTGCGCCGAGCTCTGCCGTGCGTGCGAGGAAGCGTGCCGCTCCATCTCGGGTGACGAGCGTCTGGTCCATTGCGCCGAGATCTGCGCCGCGTGCGCCGAATCGTGCGAGCGAATGGCATCGGGAGCCGCCAACGCCGACGAGGGCGAAGAAGAAGACTGACCGGCCGACGGCGGGCGCGCCGATTGCGTTGCTCGAGCGCTCGCTATGAATGACGCCGCCAAAGCCGCCACCGAAGACACCCGCAAGCTCACCGACGACGAGCTGCGCGCGCGGATCATCCAGCGCGCCTTCGGCGGCGACGCCTCCCGGTACGCACGCTTCACCGCCGCGCTGCGCGAGGCGCTCCCCGATGACGTGACGGTCGTCCTCCGCGGAAGCGCGGTGATCGGCGTGCGCTGGGAAGATGGGGCGCCCTTCGACGCCGACGGGCCCTGCACCAGCGATCTCGACATCACCCTCGTGGGCGGTGACATGCTGAAGCTCTGGGATGAAAGCGCCTTCTACATCCCCAAGCTGCATACGGCACCGCTCAACGACGAGACCCCGGACTCCTGCCCGTCGCTCGTGCCGCTGCGTCGAGCGTTATGCACGATCGCCGGGCGCCCCGTGAACATCCAGGCGACCGCGAGCTTCATCCAGTACGTACGCGACGTGCTGTTCGACCAGCCGTATTTCATCCTGGTCGAAGGAACGAAGGAGCCGGAGGACGACGACGCAGCGGCCCAGCTGGCCGGCGGCCCGGTGCTCGACCGTGCGAGCGCCGAACGGACGGAGACACCGCGCGGGCGGCGAGCGGACCCGGCAGGCGGTGAAGCGCACGCGTGACGCTGCGACTGCTCAGCTACAACATTCGGTACGGCGGCACGGGCCGCGAGGACACGATCGCCGCGGTGATCCGGACGTGCAGCCCTGACATCGTGGTGCTCCAGGAGGCGACGAACCCGGCAGTCGTAGAGCGGATCGCCGAGCGGTCCGACCTCCCACATTGGGGGTCGCGTGCGGGACATTCCACCGGCTTCCTGAGTCGCCTGCCCGTGGCGCATCACGCGTGGCACAGCCCGTTAGGCGCCCGGCACCCCTTTCTCGAGGTGGTCCTCGAGGGTCATCCGGTCCGGGTGTTCGGACTCCACCTCAGTGCGTGGTTCTCGAAGTGGAGCGAACGCCGGCGAGCGCGCGAGATCCGGCTCCTGCTCGACGGGATTCGCGAGCATCAGGGGGGATTCCACGTCATCGCCGGTGACTTCAACGCCCTGGCGCCGGGCGAACGGCTCCACGTTGCACAGATGCCCGCCTGGATTCGCGCCATGGTGTGGGTGAGTGGACGCGACATCGCCCGCGACACCATTCAGGTATTGCTCGACGAGCGCTACGCCGACGTGTGGCGGCGTCTGCACCCCGGCGTCGATGGATTCACGTTCCCAACGTGGAGCCCGCACGTGCGGCTCGACTACATCTTCACCCCCGAGCGGTACATGGAGCGGATCTCGGCGTGCACGGTCGTGACGCCACCCGACGCGGCAACGGCGTCCGACCACTACCCCTTGTTCGCCGAAATCATCCCGGAATGAGGTGTTGCGACCAGCAACCTTGACCAATGCCGAACGTGTCGGACGATTGCCCGTGTCCTCACGTCAGTGAATACTGGTCGAAACGACTCACGGCTTCCGTCCATGAAGGAATTTCGCTACGCCTGGCGCACGCTTCGCGGGAGCCCCGCGTTCACGCTCACCGCGATCATCACGCTCGCCCTCGGGATTGGCGCGAGCACTGCGATCTTCAGCGTCGTGAACGCCGTGCTCCTGCGTCCCCTTCCGTACGCCGACCCGGATCGGCTGGCGATCATCTGGAGCGACATGCTGAAGCGGGAGGTCTACGACTTTCCGATCGCGCCGGGTGACATGCCCGACCTGCGACGGCAGGCGACGGTCTTTCAGGACATTGGCGGCGTGGTGACGGGGCGTCAGGCGATCGCCGACGATGGCGGAGATCCGGAGCAGGTCACGACCGCCGCGGCGACGCACAACTTCTTCTCACTTCTCGGCGCGCGCATTCTCGTCGGGCGCAACTTTACCGAGGACGATGCCGTGCCGGCGCCTCCCCCCGCGGGTGGGGCAGCGCCGAACGTGCAGCAGAATCCGCCACAGCCGCCCGCGAGCACGATCCTGAGCTACGCCTTCTGGCAGCGGCGCTACGGCGGCGATCGGAACGTCATCGGACGCACCATCGACGTCGGCAACGGGCGAGCGGAGATCGTCGGCGTCCTTGCGCCGGAGTTCGAGCTGCTCTTCCCGCCCAGCACCAACCTGGCGCGCACGCCGGACCTGTACTCGGCCCTCCGCATCGACTGGGCAACCGCGTCGCGCAACAACGTATTCCTGCGTGTCGTCGGCCGGCTCAGACCGGGGGCGACGATCCAGCAGGCGCAGCAGCAGGCCGACGGGATCGCGGCCGACTTGCGACGGCGATTTCCGATCAAGGAGACATCAGGGCTCCGGCTCCGCATCGAGCCCATGCGCGACGACCTGGTGGCCGATGTGCGGCCAGCCATCATCGCGCTCATGGGCGCGGTGATCTTCGTGCTCCTCATCGCGTGTGCGAACGTCGCGAACCTCATGCTCGTTCGGGCCGCCGTACGCGAGCGCGAGCTCGCCGTCCGTTCAGCGTTAGGCGGCACGCGGTGGGGACTCATCCGGCAGATGCTCGCGGAGAGCCTGCTCGTCGCTGCGCTCGGCGCCGTCGTCGGGTTCGCGCTCGCGCAGGCGGGGATCAAGCTGCTGCTCCTCCTCGCTCCCGACACCCTGCCGCGGCTCGCGAACGTGTCCGCAGACCCGATCGTGCTCGCGTTCACCGTGGTGGCGGGGGTGGTTGCGGCCGCGGCGTTCGGCATCATCCCGGCACTGCGGGCGTCGCGCCCCGACCTTGCCGACGTCCTTCGCTCCACCGGGCGCACGGGTGGGCTTGCACGCGGGCGAAGGCTCCGGAACGCCGTCGTCACGGCCGAGGTGGCGCTCAGCTTCGTGCTGCTCATCGGGTGCGGGCTCATGTTGCGCAGCTTCCTCGCCCTGCATCGGGTGGAACCCGGCTTCGATCCGAACGGGGTGTTGACGTTTTTCATTGCCGGCGGTCAACCCGGCGGGCCGGAAGCTCGCGCCGCGTTCGCGCGCCAGTTACAGGAGCGCCTTCGTGCCATCCCGGGCGTCACCGGCGTGACGGCAGCGTCGCCGCTCCCGCTCGACGGCGGCATCGCGAACCTGCGATGGGGACCGGAAGCAGCGGTTACCGACCCGAGCCGGTTTCAGCAGGCGAACCTGCACGTCGTGCTGCCGGGGTACTTCGACGTGATGCGCACCAGGCTGATCGAGGGGCGCGTGTTCAACGACGCCGACAACGATTCGAGCCGCACACTCGCCGTGATCGACCGCAACTTTGCCGCGAAGGCGTTCCCGGGCGAGTCGGCCATCGGAAAGCGCCTCTACATCCGTGTGCGATCGGTGGAGCCCGAGTGGTTCGAGGTCATCGGGGTCGTCGATCGTCAGCGTCACGAGTCGCTCGCGGCGGACGGACGTGAAGGCATCTTCCTGGCCGATGGCCTGTTCGGCCACGGGGCGGCGAACCGCTGGGTGGTGCGGACCACGGCGGACCCGGTGAGCCTGACGCCAGCCGTTCGTGCCGCCGTCGCCGAGCTGGACGACCGGGCGCCGGTCGCGGAAGTGCAGCCGATGACGGCGCTCGTGGACCAGGCGATGGCGTCCACGCGGTTCGCGCTCGCGCTCATCGCGGTCTTCGCGGTGATCGCAGCGGTGCTGGCGGCCGTGGGCCTCTACGGCGTGCTGTCCACGGTAGTGCGGCAGCGTACGGCGGAAATCGGCGTACGGATGGCGTTCGGCGCCCCCACGCGCAGCATCTTCCAGCTGGTGATCGGTCAGGGCCTGCGCCTGAGCGCGGCCGGTATCGCGTTAGGCGTCGCGGGCGCGCTCGCGCTGACACGCGGCATGACGAGCATGCTGGTGGGCGTGCGACCGACCGACCCGCTGACCTTCGCCGTGATCGCGGCGCTCTTCATGGCCATCGCCGGGGTGTCCTCATGGATCCCGGCTCGGCGGGCAGCGGCGATGGATCCGAACGTGGCGTTGAGAGAGAGCTAGCAGCTAGCAGCTATCAGCAAAACGGATCCCTCGGGATGCCTCCCTATTGTAGAGGGGCGTCCCGAGGGTTCTCGGTTTGCTGATAGCTGATAGCTGATAGCGGCTTTGCACCGGCGCCGCGTCGCGCGAGGCCGCGCCGCTTCGGCATCCAGAACGGAGGGGGAAACGGATGAGGGGATGAGGGGGATGAGAGGGATCGCTCCTCGGCACTCACGCGCCCTCGCGCCGGGGCCGTGACGTGGTGGGAGCTGCTCTCAGGGTGAGTGGCGTTCCTGTGGGGCCGTTCCCCTTCATTCAGGTCCCAGTGCGAGGAGCTTCCACTCGCCCGGGATGATGTCTCTCATCCCCTCATCCCCCTCATCCGTTCCCCCTCTTCTGGATGCCGGACCCGGCGCGAGACGCGTCCCCTCGTCCGGCCGGTTCCGCGTCATCCGCGTCATCGCCGTTCCGACCGGCCGCGGCGCACCGGACTGGGAGGGCGCGGGCCGTTCGCCGCGGCTTTTCCGCATCCGCCGCTGCCTCCGCGTCCGCCCGATGGCGCGACGAGACGAAACGATGCGTTAGGACTCTGACCCCAAGTGTACTAAAGGCGGCTGGGTGCCGGCTGCTGGGCTGCGGGCTCCTTGCTTGGCAGCCAGCTGCCAGCCGCTGTCAGGAGCCTTCCAGCTCGGAGCTGCAGCTAGCAGCCTTCCAGCCCCCAGCTGGCCCACCAGCTCCCAGCTGGCTTGCCAGCTCGCAGCTGATAGCTGATAGCCGATGGCTGTTAGCTTAGCTAGCTAGTCTAGTCTTCCGCTCCCACCGGCAATACTCTGGCTTCCACTCCGCCCATGATCGCGATGCCGGTGAGGCGCACGACCGGCGCGTCCCGAGCGAGCGGCCCCGGATCGTCCACGCGATCCTCGAAGCCGCCCATGAACGCGAACCCGTCCGTCTCGAGACGCACGCCGGGCGGCACCTTCACCTCGATTCCGCCCATCAGCACGAACGCGTGGATCTCCGTGACGCCCGGCGGGAGCTCCGCCTGCCGGAGGTCGAGCTCGATCCCGCCCATGATCGCCACCGCGCGCAGCCGCCGCGGAATGACCCACAAACCCCGACGAACGACAGCCGACATGACCGCCACGAGCCGCTCGCGCAGCTTCGGGGCGCGCGAGTCGGCGTCGAGACTCGTCGGCGCCGGAGCGGGAACAGTCAGCGCCGGCAGCCCCTCGAGCAACGCTTCCACTTCCTGAGGGGTGGACGCCGCGTACACGCCGGCCATGCGCGTCTCGAGCTCATCGAGCGACAGGTGATCGCGCGCGAAGTGCTCGCTGAGCGAGTCGATCACCCGCTCGCGAACCTGCTCGATGGGCCGCGCGGGCAGTTGACGGGGGTCGCGGGGCTCGGTCACGAGTGAACAGTCGCGCATCAGCCCGCCCGAGGGTAGGGGCCGAGCCATCCGACGCGCCATGACCGGCCCGGCGCTTGCGCCTCCGATTAGGATGAAGGGACACTAGCCGTGTCCACCCACTCGAGCGCCCCCATGGCCGACCCGGAACTCTTCGCGTCCAGCCCACTCTCGGCTGCCACGCGCCAGCACCTCGAGGACGTGCGCCAAGCGCTGCTGCGCGTGCACAAGGCGCTGCTCGATGACGCCCGCATCCGGTACGAGCGCGAGTCAGGGCGCATTGAAGGGAGCGGCGTCTTCCTTCGCCTCGTGCTCACGGACCCGTGGTTCGACTGGCTGCATCCGCTGTCCGGGCTCGTCGTCCAGATCGACGAGCTGCTGGCCGCCGAAGAGGCCAAGGCGACGGACGGCGACGCGCTCCTCGCTCAGGCCCGCGCGCTTCTGCGGCCGGACGCAGCAGGGGATGGATTCCAGCGCCGCTACCATCGCGCGGTCCAGGACGCGCCGGACGTCCTCATCGCGCACGTAGCGGCCGGCCGGGTGATGGGCGCACAATCGTCTTGACGGAGTATTATACAGTACTGTATAATCGCGCATGGCTTCGGACATGCGCCGGCATTGGTTCTACATCCTCCTGTCGCTCGCCGAGCGTGACCGCCATGGCTCGGGCATCGTGCGCGACGTGCTCGCGCTCACGAGCGGCGAGCTGAGACTCTGGCCAGTCACCCTCTACGGCTCGCTCGACGAGCTGCGAGAGCACGCGTGGATTCACGAGCTGGACGGGCCGCCCGAGAACGCTGACGAGCGCGGCCACCGGCGGTGGTTTCGGATCACGCCACAGGGCCGTCGCGCGCTCGCCGCGGAGCTGGAGCGGATGCAACGCCTTGTCACGGTTGCCGAGCGACGTCTGGGCGGCCTGGCGGAGCCGTTCAGGAAGCCGTCGTGATGCGATCGCCCCCATCCGACGCCGTCGTACGCGCGTATCGCACGCTGCTGCACCTCCTTCCGACGGACATGCGGGCCCGCGACGGCGCGGCGATCGCGTCGTTGTTCGCGGAGGAGGCCGCGGAGGCTCGGCGCCGGGGGCGCGCTGCGTTCGTCGTGTTCGTCCTCGCGTCGGCGTGGGACGTCATGCGGCGCGCGCCGTACGAGCGCTGGCGACGGCGCGGCCGTCGCTCGGGCGCCCGGGAGGCCATCATGGGATCGTTCCTCGGTGATCTGCGATTTGCCGCTCGGTCGTTCGGCCGACAGCCAGGCGCGACCGCGCTGGTGGTGCTCACACTTGCGTTAGGCGTCGCCGCCAACACCGCGGTGTTTGCCATCGTGGACGGGGTCTTCGTGCGGCCCTTTCCGTTCCCCAATCCGGATCGCCTCGTCTACCTCAACGAGCGGGCGCCGGCGTGGAACCTCGAGTTCACCAACATCACCTATACGGACTTCCATACGTGGCGCGAGCGGGCCCGCGCGTTCGACGGTATGGCGCTGTTCGCGCCGTCGGCGGTCAATCTCGCCGACGCGAATGGCGCCGACCGCGTGAACGGGCTCGTCGTCACGCACGACTTCGCCGCGACGTTAGGCATCCGTCTGCCGCTGGGCCGGACCTTCACCCCCGACGAGGACAGGCCGGATGGCCCGCGGGTCATCGTGATCGGGCACGGCCTCTGGCAGACTCGGTTCGGCGGAGCACGCGACGTGCTGGGCACGTCGATGCGGGTGAACAGCCTGCCGTACACGATCATCGGCGTGCTGCCGCCCGAAGGCGATTTTCCGGGGAACGTCGACTTCTGGCTGCCGTTGCAGGGCGATCCGAACCAGCAGGGCCAGTCATACTCCTATGACGGGATCGCGCGCATGAAGGCGGGTGTCACGGTCGAGCAGGCGCGCGCCGATCTCATGAACGCGCACGCCCCGGTCTGGGCCGCGCACGACAGCGCCCGCGTGGTGTCGCCTCGCCTGGACCCGTTGCGGGAACAGTTTGCCGCGAACTTTCGCGCCATGGGCAAGGCGCTCGGCGCGGGGGCATTGTTGGTGCTGCTGATCGCGTGCGCGAACGTTGCCGGCGCCATGCTCGCGCGTTCGATCTTCCGCCGCCGCGAGATCGCTATTCGCATGGCGTTAGGCGCGAGCGCTGGCCGGGTAGGCCGCCAGCTCATCACCGAGAGCCTGGCACTGGCGATCGTCGCCGGAATCGCCGGCACCCTGCTTGGACGGTGGGGACTGACTCTCATCATCGCGACCGCACCGGACCAGGTGCCCGGCTGGGTCGACCTGCAGGCGAATGTACGGACGGGTGTGTTCTCGGTCGTCGTCATGCTCCTGACCGCGCTCATCTTCGGACTCGTCCCGGCACTCCAACCGCGGCGGGAGAACGTCGCGGGCTCGCTCGCCTGGGGCGGCGGGCGCACGAGCGGAGCGCTGCCGCAGCGACGCCTGCTCGACGCGCTCGTCGTCGTCGAGATCGCGATGGCACTCGTGCTGCTCGCCGGGAGCGGGCTCCTCCTCCGCGCATATACGCAGCTTCGAAGCGCAGACCCCGGGTTTCGCACCGAGGGCGTGACGACCTTCCGCGTGTCTCTCCCGAGAGTCAATTACCCGAACGGGCTCGTGCAGCGGCAGTTCTTCCTGACACTCGTCGAGCGACTCGAGGCGGCCCCGGGGATCGAGAGCGCGGGGATCGTGTCGTGTCTGCCGTTCGGATGTCATCTGGGGCAATTCTTCGACGTCGAGGGGGCGCCTCCGCGCGATTCCCGGACGCCGAACCCCGTCGTGCTGACACGCATGGCGTCACCCGGCTACTTCGAGACCATGGGCATCGAGCTCGCGCGCGGACGCTACTTCGCCGAGGGCGAGGGGAGCCCGCGAGGGCCTCACCCGGTGATCGTGAATGAGGAGTTCGTCCGCGCCAAGGTGCCGGCCGGTGTGGATCCCGTGGGTCGCCGGATCATCGGGTCGGGCGATACGACGAGCTCGAGCTGGATGACCGTCGTGGGTGTCGTTCGCGACGTCCGGCACTATGGCCTCACGACGCCCATGCGTCCGGGGATCTATCTGTCCACGACCGACGCCGACAGCACGCCGTCCCGTCCATCGTTCGGCGTGGCCGTGCGGTCATCGAGTGACCCCGGGGCGGTCGCGTCGACCGTGCGAACCATCGTACGACAGATGGACCCCGAGCTTCCCGTGATCGAGCTCCGCACCGCCGAAGCCGCACTGGCCCGTTCCCTCGCGCCGCGTCGTGCGATCGCCTTCGCGTTCGTCGCCTTCGGCTTCGTGGCACTGGCGCTCGCCGTGGGGGGCATCTACGCGGTGTTGTCCTACGTGGTGGGACGCCGCCGACAGGAGATCGGCATCCGGATGGCGTTAGGCGCGCGTCGCTCGCAGGTGGTTCGACTCGTCGTCCGCCAGGGACTCCGGCTCGTCGCGCTCGGCGTCGCCATTGGGCTGCCGCTCGCGCTGCTCGCGACGGGCTCGCTCGCCAGCCTGTTGGTGGACGTGAGCCCGCGCGATCCACTGACCTACGTCCTGGCGATAGGGCTGCTCGCGGTCACGGCGGTCATCTCGGCGCTCGTGCCGGCGAGGCGGGCTGCAGGCGTCGATCCGAAGACGGCGCTCGGTGACTCGTAAGGCGCGTGGGCCGGCTCCGCGCGCCGTTCACCGGGTTTGCGACCGGGCTTTCGTTGCGGCGTCGATGATCCTGTCTCGCTCGCCTCGCTCGAACATGGCGAAGGCCTCATCGTCGGGAATTCCGGCGATCCGTGCGAGCATGAAGATTCCGGGCATCGCGTGCCCCGGATTCGTCCACCGCGCGATGTCCACGACCGAGTCGAACGCACGCGTCTCGAGCGCCGTCAACGCGGCCGGGTCGCGCGATTCCGTGAGCTGCATGAGCGCGAGTGACGCCTTGTTCCGATCCGACCATGTCAACGAGTTCAGCATGTCGATGAACGGCTCGTACGGCACGCGGATCCCCAGGTCCGGCCGTTTCTGGGCCAGCCCCGCAATGAGCGCCAGCGCGCGCGTCGCCGAATTGCGCACGGCAGCCGACGGGTCGCGCATCGCGAAGACGAGATCGTCGACCACGCTCTGCTTGTTCGCCGCGTAACCCAGTACCTCGGCCGCCAGGGCCCGATGAGCTGGGTCGCCCGACGTGCGCAGCACCTTCCGCAGCGAATCCAGGTCCCGGGCCGCGAGGGCAACGTACCGCAGCTGGATGGCGCGAGCCGCCGAATCGGACAGGAGCGAGTGGCCCTCCGACACGTCCTCGCGCATGATCCCACGCATGATCGCCTGATCCCGTGCGAGATTCAGCGCGTGCCCGGTCACCACAACGTCCGGGGCCAGGCGGCTCGGGCCGTCGGGCGGTGCACGGAGGTCGAGCGCGGGCGCCCCCTCCTCGGCGATCCCGACGTACAGCATCGTTTTTCCCCCCTCGCAACACACGGGATCGACGGCCGCGGACATCACGCCCGGGATGTCGGCGAGCCGCCCGGGGAGCATGAGCAGCGTCAGCGCCGGAAGCGAATCACCCACGCCGATTCCAAGCGCGTCCCGAACCTGCGCGATCGGCGTCTTACGCACACCGTAGAAGTCGACCGATCCAACCGGTGGGAATTGCGCCGATGCCTCTCCGCTTGCGAGAAGCGATGCGAGCACCGTCACCGCATGCAACAGTCGGCGACCGGGTGTAGCCGGCGCGATAAAACGGTACGTTAGGAGTCTGACCCCAAACGAAGCATTCGGTTGCGGCACGGACGGAACCTGCGCGGGTGGTTGGGGTCGCAATTTGTCAGGGTGCGTCCGTTCTGCGAAAGTGTCATCTAGCTCTGGCCTGCCCTCGTCCGGGGATTGCGCTATGACCACGCCCTCGATTCGCCTCGTCGCTGCTTGTCTGGTGCTTGGCCAGGTCGCCTGCGTGGGGTTCGCTCTCCCGGGCGCGCGGCGTAAGCCGGGCGACGGGGACATCGGGCGCAAGGTGTATGACAACGACGGGCTCGGGGCTCCGGCGTTCCTGCCCAAGCCCGTCATCGGCAAGCAGCCGCCCCACCTGCTCCTGGCGCGCGATGGCACGGAGTGCGTCGTCTCGGCGGAGAAGTTCGAGAAGACGGTGATCGGATCGTCCGTCTGGTGCGTGTGGACCGACGCCCGCGAGTAGAACCCCAGAGGAGACGTCTCGCTGGCGGATTCGGGTGGCGCAGGCGCGTGGCTCGTGCGAACGAAGGTCGCGCGGGGCGCTAGCTCGAGTAGTACGCCGCGTTCTCCTCGATGTAGCCAACGGTGAGATCGCATCCGTACGCCGTGGCCTCCCCGGTGCCGACGCCGAGGGACACTTCGAGGTTCACGACCTCTTCGCGGAGGGTCGAACGAACCGCGGCGTCCTCGAAGTCCAGACGACGGCCCTCGCGCACGACGGGCGTCCCGTTGATCCACGCGTCCGTCGAGCTGGGACGAATCGTGCACTCGAAGCACTTGCCGACCGCCATGAGGAGGCGTCCGACGTTCGGGTCCGCGCCAGTCACCATCGTCTTCACGAGCGGCGAGTTGACGAGCGACTTCGCGACACGCCTGGCCTCGTGGCGGTTGAGCGCACCGCGTACGATCGCGCGGATCATCCGATCGGCGCCTTCGCCGTCGCGGGCGAGAATCTCGGTCATCCGCACGCAGCCCGCGGCCAGCGCGTCGGCGAACGCGCCTTCGTTGACGTGACCGGCGAGGCCATTCGCGAGGATGGCGCACGTGTCCGACGTACTCGTGTCGGAATCGACCGAGAGCATGTTGAACGAGTCGTCGACCGCGCCGCGCAGGAGGCGGTCGAGCGTCGCGGCATCGAGCGCGGCGTCGGTGAAGATGTAGACGAGCATCGTCGCCATGTTCGGCTCGATCATCCCGGAGCCCTTCGCGACCCACGTGATCGTCGCGCCTCCCACCTCGAGCGAGAGCGCCTTCGGGTGACGATCGGTCGTCATGATCCCCTCGGCGCCCACGAGCGGGTCGTCCTGCAGGTCGCCGGCGATGCCCCGAATGCCGCGCTCGATGAGGTCGATGGGAAGCGGGACGCCAATGACACCCGTGGAGCTGACGAGCACGTGTTCGGGCGCCGCGCCGATTTCCGCGGCGGCCGCAGCGGCCATGCGTCGCGCGTGCGCGATCCCCTGCTCGCCACTCGCGACGTTGCTCACCTTGCTGTTCACCACCACGCCACGCAGGCGGCCGTGCCTGATGATCTCGCGTCCGAGGACGATGGGCGCCCCGGGGAAGTGGTTGCGAGTGAATACCGCGGCTGCCGCGGCGTCGACGTCGCTGGCGAAGAGGGCAAGGTCCTTCGCGGTCGGCTTGAGACCGACGTTGCGGCTCGCGCAGCGAAACCCGCGCGGGAAGACGGGACGATCGTGATACACGTTTTTCCGGGGCGGATAGTTCGGGAAATACAATACTACGCCGGTAGCTGTTAGCTGGAACTGGTTGCTGCAGGATGAACTGCCTCGGGACGCATCGGCTTCCCGAGGTCGTCGTTACCCTGCAGCGCAGTTGGACGCCGTTGACGCGAAAAGCGTCCAACTGCCGCGTCAACCAGTTCCAGCTAACACCCACCAGCGCCGTTCTCGTGAGGTCTGGTCTTTGCTCCCCATCCCTGAGTTCTCATTGAATCCGCAGCTGATGGAGGGCATTGCATGTCGGAACGCAGGAAGCCGCATAACGGCCGCGACAAATCAGGGCATTTCAAGGTGAAGCAGGTAGACGTGGACGACTTGCAGACTGAGCCGGAAGGCGAGGACTACGTTCGCGACGATGTGCGGCTTGGCGGAGCGGTAGCGGACGTCGGGCCGGATGCGGGTCGCCACGGAGAACGCATTGCCGAGCTCGTCGAACTGAACCGCGAGAATGTCGAGAAGGCGACAGGAACGCCACAACGCAAGCGAAAACGCTGAGCGAAGGACGAGATTGCGCGGCGGACGGACCCGGCACCCGCGATTCCGATCCGAAGCGAACCAATCGCTGGGAATGACAGTCGGGGGTGGTGGCAGTGCCACCACCCCTTACCACAAGGGCCGGACCGCGGTACTTAGGACCGACTCTGCCACGGCGAGGGGTTCCTGCGGATCGTGGGTGGGAAATTCGCGGGCCGGGACCTGACCTCTCCGGCCGACTCGCGCGTGCGACCGACCGCAGAACACGTGCGTGCCGCCGTGCTCGATCTTCTGGCGTCAGACCTTCCGAACGCCCGCATACTCGATCTGTTCGCCGGCACCGGTGCGCTCGGCCTCGAGGCGCTGTCGCGCGGGGCGAGCCGGGCGGATTTCGTCGAGTTCCGGCCGGCGAGCCTCCATGCGCTTCGAGCCAACATTGCAGCGCTCAGGGTTCGCGAGCGCACGCGCGTCTTCAAGCACGACGCAGTTCGATTCGCTGCCGCGCTGGCGACGGATAGCTACGACATTGCGTTTCTCGATCCGCCATACGAGTCACGTCAGCTGGACCTGGTCCTCGCGAGCTGGCAGGCAAGCCGATTCGCGCGCCTCCTCGTCGCGGAGCACTCGCGCGCGCACTCGCTGCCCCCCGGACAGACTCGACGCACGTTCGAGGACACGGTGGTGACCATCTACGCCGCTCGCCAGTGACCGACGGCGTCCGCGTGTCGGCCTGGCCGCGAGCGGGCCGATCGGAACAACGATGATGCGGAAAAGGCCGAAACGGCCGGATGATTGTCGGGACTCCGCGGACGCGGACACAGCAGACGCGGAACGCGCCGCGGAGGGGTTGTTTGCATGGCCGCCTTTCGCACTTCGCCTTTCGCACTTCGCCTTTCGCACTTCGCCTTTCGCACTTCGCCTTTCGCACTTCGCCTTTCGCACTTCGCCTTTCGCGCTTCGCCTTTCGCGCTTCGCCTTTCGCGCTTCGCCTTTCGCGCTTCGCCTTTCGCGCTTCGCCTTTCGCCTTACTCGTGATACATCGCCTCGATCGGCGACAGCCGGGCCGCGCGCAGTGCCGGGTACAGGCCGAACGTCAGCCCCACCAGCACCGACGCGATCACTGCCACGAGGAAGGTCCCGAGCGAGAACCCGGCATAGATCTGCGCCGTCGCCATCCGGCGCATGACTGCCGTCACGCCGAACGCGGCCCCGACGCCTAGCGCGATCCCGATCATGCTGCCGACGCCAGAGATCGTCACCGACTCGGACAGGAACTGCAGCAGGATGTGCCGGTGCTGCGCTCCCGCCGCCTTGCGAATCCCGATCTCGCGCGTCCGCTCAATCACCGACGCGAGCAGCACGTTCATGATGCCGATCCCGCCGACGAGCAGCGAGATTCCGGTGAGCGCGCCCATGAACAGCTTGAAGAGCAGCATCCCCTGCTCCGCCTGCTCCACGCGCGCCTGATTCGTCGCCACCGTAACGCGGTCCTGCCATGCGGCGCCGTAGCGGCTCGCGAGCCACCCCTCCACACGTGCGCGCACCGGTTGCACGTCCTCGACGCGACGGGCCTTCACGACGATCGTCGTGGGGCGCCCAACGAGTGCCGGCGGGAGCGCCGTCCGCGCGACGCCCACCGGCATGAACGCTATCGGCTCACCGCGCGCGACAGGCGCCAACACGCCAATGACCTCGCGCGCCGAGTCCTGAAACAGGACCGTGTCCCCGATGATCGACGCACGCGCACGGCCGGGAGCGACGCGCTCGGCCAACGACGCCGAGATGACCGCGACCGGAGCGTCGGCACGAACCTCGTCGTCCGTGAAAAATCGGCCGTGGGCGACGGGCGACGGAAGCTCGGAGACGACACCGGCGAGCGTACCAACCACCTGGGCCACCCGGGGCGTCGTGTCGGCACGCGTCGTGACGAGCGCCTGTCCCGACACGAGCATGGTCACGAGGCCATCGGTCCCGACGACGCTCGTGATCGCCTCCGCATCCTCACGCGTTAGGCTCACGACGTCGGTACGCGGGAACCGCTGGCCATCCACCGTGCGGAAGAGTGACGGGCTCACGCTGACGGACAGGATGTCGGTGGTGCGAGAGATCTGGTCGCGCGCGTAGCGCTCCATGCCGTCGCCGAGCGACAGCACCGACACGAGGGCGGCGACGCCCATGATGATGCCGAGCGTCGAGAGGAGCGTGCGAAGCGGGTTCGCACGAAGGGTTTCGAACCCCACGCGCAGCGATGAGGCAGTGATGCGATCCAGCATGGGAATACGGGATGGGAACGGCGAAAGAAGAGGTGCCAGCCCTACGGCCGACCGGAGAACTGGTTTCGGCAAGGCACGGCGCGTCTATGGTCCGCGATACCAGTCCGGTGGATGGCCACGCCCCGACCAGCCCCACGCCTCGAGCGTCTCGACGAACCTGGCGCGATCATACTCCGCGTACAGGTTCGGATTCAACGCCGACATGAGGTACGGCACGTTGAACTGCAGCCGGTCGGCGGGGAGCGGCTCCGGCATCATCCAGACGAGCGTCCCGGCCCGACGGCCGAAGTCGCGAACCAGCGCAACGAACTCCAATGCACCCCCGTGCCTGTCCTCGAGGGTGAAGGGAGCCGTGACTTCGATACCCAGGTCGTCGGCGGCGAGGCGCCACGCCTCGATCAGCTGGTCCCGGTCGGCCACGACCTACCCGCGCGCCGAACCGCCGACTACCGCGGGCGCAGTGGAGCCCCTATCGGCAGTCGCGCGCGGGCGACGACGCCACAGCATCTCGAACACGAGAGCAAACGCGATGGTGAGCGGCAGAAAGTACGCGAGTCGCACAGCATCGACCGGATTGAGACCCCGCAACGTGAGGAGCAGGCAGGCGATCGCGAAAATCGCGGTTCCGACGACGTCTGGCGTCCGTCGCGGCAACCAGGTGGCGGTAGCGGCGCGGATGGCGGCGCCACCGATGCCGCTCACCGCGCCCATCGCGAACACGGCAAGCGTCCCGCCGACAGTCCAACTCGTGGTCTGACCCTGGTGAGCCGCGAAGAAACGCATTGCAACGCGACCACCTACGCCGAGGAAGACGAATCCCGTAGCCGCTCCGGCGCACAGGGCAAAGATCCAAGGGTGATGCAGAAGCCTGGTATCGAGCCGCGGACGTTCCACGCGTGTGATCCGGCTGGCCGTGAAGGCAGATTCGGCGGTCGTCCCTATTCTCGTGGATTCGTCGCAACGATCAAGGGGCAGCGCCGAGTTTCGGCGGCTGCCCCTGTCCTGCTTCGGCCCTGGATGCGCGACCGAGGTGGCTCGCGAGCCCCGCTGCTACGTCACGGTGAGGACGATCGTGACCGTCTGGGCTGAGTTGCTCATGTTCGGCGCGCTGACGGAGACCGTGAAGACGTGTTGCCCTGGCGCGAGCGCCGGTGCGAGCGCCGTATTGACCGAGATCGACAGCGCACCCGTTGCCTGGTTGATCGCGCAAGTGACCCGCGCCGCCGACGGCGTACACGCAATGGTGCCAAGGTTCGCGAGGTTACCCGCCCCCGTGTTCGTAACGTTCACGACGGTGGGCCCCGCCGTGCCGCCGGCGGCCACCGTGAGGTTTACGATGCTGGCGCTCAGCGAAAGTACCGGCTGGAGAATCGTGAAGTTGACCGTGACGTTCTGAGGGCTGTTGAACGCCCCTGCGGCGGTCACCGGGACCTGGACTTCGGCTGGGCTCGTGGTCAGTCCCGTTGGCTTCGCGGTCAGATAGAGGGTATCGACGTTGACCACGGCACATGTGAGCCACGCCGCGGGGCTCGCGGGACACGTGATCGTGCCGAGCAGTCCAGCGCCGGTGTTGCTCACCTTCACCTTGCGCACGATGTCGGTCGTGCTGCCGCGAATCGCCTGGAAGTTCACTTCGCTCGGAGACAGCCCGATGCCGGTGGCGGATGTGATCGTCACGGTGACGACCCGGGAGACGCTGCTGTTCGGCGCAGTCACGGCGACCGGAACGACCCGAGTCCCGACGATTCCGGTCGGGTTCACGGTGAACGTGAGCTCACC
The DNA here is from genome assembly GCA_036280115.1 of Gemmatimonadaceae bacterium. Lineage (GTDB taxonomy): Bacteria > Gemmatimonadota > Gemmatimonadetes > Gemmatimonadales > Gemmatimonadaceae > JAJKIV01. The sequence continues at coordinate 2,197 of DASURJ010000441.1, read as the reverse complement.
GCTGTTCTGCACGACGACGCACGTCACTGGCGAAGGCGTGGGCGGAGTACACGTGATCGTGCCTAGATCGGCGAGGGCCCCTTCCCCCGTATTCGTGACGACGACCTTTGCGGACGCCGGGTTAGTGGTCGTTCCGCCAGCTTGCGTGGTGAATGCGACGTTCGCCAGGTCGACCGACAATACTGGCTGCCGGATGTTGAAGCTGACGTTGACATTCTGCGGCGTGTTCGTCGCGCCGGTTGCGCTGATGGGGACCGACACGCTCGGCGGGCTGGCCGAGAGGTTGGCTGGGTTGACCGTGAAGGTGATCGTCGCGTTGTTGGACACGCCGCACGTGAGCCATGTGGCGGGACTGGACGGACAGCTCACGGTCCCGATAGATCCGCCACCGCCGTTCGAGACAGTGACGGTTTGCGCGTCCGGCGTCGCTCCGCCACGGAGCATCTGGAAGAGCAGCGATCCCTGTGACAGGACGATGCGCGGGAGCGCTGACATGGCCAGGGTCACGGACACCGTCTTCTCGACATCGTCGTTAGGTGCGCTGACGACCACCGGGAAGATGTGCGTGCCGGGCGCCAGCCCGACCGGGTTGACGGCGAAGGTGAGCACGCCGGTCCCCTGGTTCACGGTGCACGAGACGCGCGGGTTTGCCGGAGTCGGAATGCAGGAGATGGTGCCGAGGCTCGCGAGCGTGCCGGCGCCGGTGTTGGTCGCGTTGATCGTTGCCGAGGCGGGGGTCGTGGCCGCGGACCCGTCCGACGCCGCGAAACTGACTGACGCGGCGCTCAGCGTCAGCACCGGCTGATCGATGATGAGGTTGACCGCCACGGAGCGGGGCCGGTCGGGCGCACCAGCGGCCGTAATGGGTACGGACACCGTCGCCGGGCTTGCCGTGAGCCCCGACGCGTTCGCGGTGAGCGTCACGGTATTTCCGTTCGCCACCGAGCAGGCCAGCCAGCTTGCGGGACTCGCGGGGCAGCTGACCGGGCCGAGTCGTCCGTCGCCGCTGTTCGAGACGGTGATGGTCTTCGACTCGGTGGTCCCGCTGCCGCGGACGGCACGGAAGTCGACCGTCGGCTCGGACAACGCGATCTCGATACCTGGGGCGAGCGATTCGTCACAGGCAACCAGCGAGAGCGCGAGACCGACACTCGCGATGTGGGCAGCCAGGGCGCCAACCGGGCGCGGTCTATGTGAACGAGACATTGCTGAGAGGTCCTCTCGTGTTAGGCGGGCGCGAATCTACAACTGGAGATGACTGCGGAACAGCAGAATGGCCGGTTAGACCATACTCCACCGGTCTAACCACGACCTGTTCATTCCGAGGGGAGGCCGCGGAGCGGCCGGAGTCGAGGAATGACAACCGCCGCTTCGGACGCGGTCGATGAATATGGGGTCTCAGTGACGGCAACGACGCAGCACTAGTTAGGCTGAGCGCGGGTACTGCTTGCGCTCCAGAGTTCTCATCCTATCCTACACGCGCGAGGCATTGCTCACGCGTGTTCCGCCCCGACGACCAGACGCTCCCGGAGGAGCAGCTCGATGAAACGGATCTTCGTAGTTACGGTCGCCGCTTTCGCCGCCGTGACGATGCCACTCGACACCGCGGATGCCCAGCGCCGGATCGTCCCATTCGTCGGTGGCGGGCTCGCGTCGGGATCGGGGGATCTGAGCGACGATACGGACAACGGCTGGCACGTGTTCGGGGGCGTCGATTTTCCGCTCGGCTTAACCCCGGGATTGTCGCTCGGCGTCACAGCGAGCTATACGCACGTCCCGTATACGGGGACGTTCGATGAAGCGACGAACATCCCGGCGATCTTCGGGGAGCTCGGGTACGTCGCGCTGGCCAATTCGACGAGCATCGTGAAGCCGTACCTGCGTGCCGGCGCGGGGGTGCAGGTGCACCGGTACGACCCAGGGTCGACGGGGTTTCGCGAGCAGTCCGAGGCCCGCCTGGCGTTCAGCGCAGGCGCTGGGCTGCAGTTCCACTTCGCGACGACGCTGGTATTCGCCGGCGCTCAGTTCATGAGCGATGCCGACGCCGGCGTGCTCGCGTTCAATGGCGGGATCGCGTTCCCCCTGCGGTGAACCCGACGGGAATGGGAGCTACGCGGATCACGCGTGAGGCGCTCGTAAGGGGTCAGAGTCCTAACGGATCGTTCCATTGCGGCCGCAATGGAACGATCCGTTAGGA
>DASURJ010000440.1:0-4911 GCA_036280115.1 Gemmatimonadaceae bacterium | reverse complement strand
GGCGAGTTCATGACCTTCTCCAGGGTGCTCGGTGCAGGCTTCGCAGCACGTCCGCCGCGCCCCGCCTGCACCGCCGCCCCGCGCGAGTCACGACCGGCATCGTCACCAGCGTCACTCCCCGCATCGGCCGCACCCGCGGCGGCCATGCGCTTCGCCAGGATCTCACGCGCGCTCTCGCGGTCGAACGCCGTCGCGTACTCGCGAACCTGGTTCGATGACGAGAGCCGACGATCCATCTCGTCGGCCGTGAGCGGCGCCATCCGCGCGGCCGGCGGGATGAGCCGCGTCGAGAACGGCGGCGTCGGCGCGCCGTTAGGCGACAGCACCGTCACGAAGGCTTCACCGATACCGAGCGTCGTGAGCGTCTCCTCGATGTCGTAGAACGTGGTCTTGGGGAATGTGCGGGCGGCGGCCTTCAGTGCCTTGTCGTCGTCCGCCGTGAAAGCGCGCAACGCGTGCTGCACCCGATTGCCGAGCTGCCCGAGCACGGTGGCAGGAATGTCCTTCGGGCTCTGCGTGACGAAGAAGATCCCGACCCCCTTCGAGCGGATGAGACGGACCACCTTCTCGATCTCGTCCAGGAGCGCCTTGCTCGCTCCGTCGAAGAGCAGGTGCGCCTCGTCGAAGAAGAAGACGAGCTTTGGCTTGTCGACGTCCCCCACCTCGGGCAACTGGTTGTAGAGCGAAGCGAGCAGCCAGAGCATGAACGTGGAGAAGAGTGCCGGCTTGTCCTGCACATCGGCCAGCTCGAGGATGCTCACGAGCCCCCGGCCATCGCGCTCGGTCTGCATCAGGTCGTCGATATCGAACTCGGGCTCGCCGAAGAACGACTCCGCGCCCTGCTGCTCGAGCTCGACCATCTCCCGGAGCAGCACGCCCACCGTCTGCTTCGACATGCCGCCGTAGTCCTTCAGCTCGTTGGCGCCGTCCCCGGACAGGTACTGGAGCACCGCCCGCAGGTCGGAGAAGTCGAGCAGCGCCAGCCCCTTGTCGTCGCAGTACTTGAAGACGAGCGTGAGCACGCTCGTCTGCGTGTCGTTGAGGCCGAGCACCTTGGAGAGCAGGAGCGGACCGAACGATGACACCGTCGCGCGCAGCTGGGCGCCGCTCTTCCCGGTCAGGCTCAGAAACTCGACCGGGTACGCGGTCGGCGTCCAGGCGTACCCGGTGTCCTTCACGCGGCGGTCGATGCGATCGTTAGGTGTCCCGGGCGCGCCGACTCCGGAAAGGTCTCCCTTCACGTCGGATAGAAAGACGGGAACGCCGGCCGCGGACAGCTGCTCGGCCACGAGCTGGAGGGTGCGCGTCTTGCCAGTGCCGGTCGCGCCCGCGATCAGCCCGTGGCGATTCAGCATGGCCAGCGGGATCTGGACGATCGGTTCGGGGTGGCATTCCCCGTCGTGCAGCACGGCCCCGAGCGTGACGGCGTTTCCTGGACTGGCGTAAGCTTTTCGCGCAGCGTCGACGACTTCGACCTTCATCGATTGACCCCGATCTCGAATGTTGGCCCCAACGGTAGCACACGGCGGGGGCGTTCGGGAGCACTGGCCGCCCGAACGACCGGGCGGGCGTGTCTACCCCGGTAACATCCTTCGAACCACGACATCAATCCGATGCGAATCGTTGTGATCGGGGCCGGATTCGGAGGACTCAGCGCCGCCATCCGGCTCCAGGCGCAGGGGCACGAGGTCGTGATCGTCGAAAAGCGCGACCGGCCCGGCGGGCGTGCATACGTGTTCCGGCAGGACGGGTTCGTGTTCGACGCTGGCCCCACGATCATCACCGCCCCGGCCATGATCGACGAGCTGTTCGCGCTCGCAGGCCGCGCGACGAGCGATGCCGTGCGACTCGTACAGCTCGACCCGTTCTACAACGTTCGCTTCGAGGACGGCGCGGTCTTCCGGTACACGGGAGACCACGCGCGACTCCGGAGCGAGGTCGCGCTCTTCAATGCCGCGGATGTGGAAGGGTACGAGAGGTTCAGCGTTGCGGCGCAGCGTGTGTTCGACTCCGCGTTTCCGCTCGTCGACAAGCCGTTCACGACGCTCGGCGACATGGTGCGGGTCATCCCCGAGCTGCTTCGGCTGCGTGCCGATCGATCGGTGGCACACCTCGCCGGCCGCTACTTCCGCGACGAGCGGCTGCGTCAGGTTTTCAGCTTCCACCCGCTGCTCATCGGCGGGAACCCGTTCGCGAGCTCATCGATCTACGCACTGATTCACGTGCTCGAAAAGCGATGGGGCGTGTGGTTCGCGATGGGTGGCACGGGGGCGCTCGTCGACGCGCTCGCGCGGCTGTTCGTCGAGCTGGGTGGCGAGCTCCGTCTCGAGACGGAGGCCGCCCGGATCGAGATCGACCCGACGTCGGGTCGTGCGGTAGCCGTGCGCCTGGCCAGTGGCGAACGGCTGAGCGCGGACGCGGTCGTGAGTAACGCCGATGCCGCCTACACCTACCGGCATCTCGTACCAGACACGGCCCGCCGGGTGAACACCGACCGTCGCATCGATCGTTGGCGGTACTCGATGTCGCTGTTCGTGATCTACTTCGGGACCGACACGCGCTACGACGACATCGCCCACCACGAGATCCTCATGGGACCGCGGTACGCGGGACTTCTGGACGACATCTTCCGGCGGAAGCGTCTCGCGAGCGATTTCTCGCTCTACCTGCATCGCCCCACAGCCACCGATCCATCGCTCGCCCCAGCGGGGTGCGACAGCTGGTACGTGTTGTCCCCGGTTCCGCACCTCGGCGGAACGACCGACTGGGAGCAGGCGGCCGGCCCGTACCGCGACGCCATCATCCGGTACCTCGAGGAGCGGTACCTGCCGCGGCTGAGCAAACACATCGTGACCGAGTATCGGGTGGATCCGAGGTATTTCCGCGATGCACTCAACAGCCACCTGGGCAGCGCGTTCTCGGTGGAGCCGATCCTCACGCAATCGGCCTGGTTTCGCCCGCACAACCGGAGCGAGGACGTGCCCAACCTGTACCTGGTTGGGGCCGGGACGCACCCGGGCGCCGGCGTGCCCGGGGTCCTGAGCTCCGGGAAGATCGTTTCGGAGATGATCGCGCGAACCGGCTGACCCGTCCGGCACGGTTGGTGAATGAGGAAGGCAACGACATGTTGCCGACCCCATCCGCTCTCCTCCGCCCCGTTCCAAACCGGTGGTCGCCGCCAGTCCGGCGTCGATCGCTCGCCGCGGCATCGTCGTGCATGGCCGCGCTCCTCGCCACGGCCGTCGTCGCCTCCGCCGCGCAGACGCAGACGCCAGCGCCCGGGGGTAACCCGCTCATCAGCCGCGTGGACCTGCGCGGGGTGAAGTCGGTGCCGAAGGAGCAACTGGAGCTCACCCTGAGCACGAAGTCGACGTACTGCCGGCTGCCGTTTCTCCGACCGGTTTGCTGGTTCGTGCGCACACCGTTCCTCGTCAGGCACCACTACCTCGAGCCGGGTGAGCTCGAGCGCGACATCGTCGCGCTCCGGCGCGTGTACTGGCGGCGCGGGTTCCGCGAGACGACGGTCGATACGGTGATCACGACGGGGCGCCACGGACTGCGCATCGCGTTCCTGATCACCGAGGGGCCGCCCACGATCGTCGACACGCTCGAGGTGACACAGGTGGGTGGCGTGCTCACGTCCGAGCAGGTGCTCCGCGCCGTACGACTCGAGCGCGGGCGGCCCCTCGACCTCGCATCGCTCGACACGGGACTCGTCACCCTTCGCAACGCGCTGTGGGACGCGGGGCACGCGGACGCCACGCTCGACCCGCAGATCCGCGTCGATGAGCGCGCGCGTCGCGCGACGGTGCGAATTGTGGTGGATCCGCGCTACACGACTCGCGTCGGCTCCGTCACGATCGACGGAAACGGGCGCCTGTCGGACGGCGCGTTGAAGAGCGCGCTCACGCTCCGCGAAGGCGGGCTGTTCACGCGGCGGGACGTGCTCGAGAGCCAGCAATACGTCTATCGCTCACAGGGCATCGCCACCGCGACGATCATCGCGCCGCCATCCGGCGATAGCCTGAAGCACCTCCGCGTCCTCGTCCGCGAGAATCCGCCGCGGCGTATCGGTCTGACGGCGGGACTGAACACCGTCGAGTTCGTCCAGGCAGGCGCCCGTGCCGGGTTCTATGCGTTAGGGGGCGGGCGGTGGCAGCTCGAGGTCCGAGGCGCGACCGGCAACCTGTTCGCGCGTCAGCTCGAGGGCGCGGGCCCGTTTGCCGAGCTCCCATCGACTCCCGATGACCGCGACGCCGAGCGCGAGTTCACCCGACCGACGTGGCAGGGGAGCGCCGAGATCACTCGGCTCTGGGCCGGTTCTCCGCGCAACAGGTTCACCGTCGGCGCGTTCGGCCATCGGCGCTCGGAGCCCGCGGTGTTCGTCGATCGAGGCATCGGTGGCTTCGCGATGTTCAGCCGTGACCTCGCGCCGGGCTCGCCGCTCACGGTGGGGTATCGCATCGAGCGCGCGTCCGTCAACGCGGGGGACGTCTACTTCTGCCAGAGTTTTGGCGAGTGTAATGCAGCGGCAGCGGCGAGGTTTCGCCAGCCACGACGGCTCGCCAGCGTGGCCATGAACTGGTGGCTCGACCGAACGGATGACGCGGTGAGTCCATCGCGCGGGTACACGATACGAGCCGACGCCGACCACGCGTCACGCGCCACCGGTTCCGAGTACCGTCACGACAGGCTGGCGGCCGAAGCGACGACGTACGTGCGACTCGGGCCGGCCGTCCTCGCGACCCGGATGCGCGGGGGCTGGGTTCGCTCATCCGGGACGTTAGGCGACGCGCGTAGCTCGGTGCTGCACCCGCGCGCGCTCTTTTTCGCCGGGGGCTCGGAATCCGTACGCGGGTACGACGAGAATCAGCTCGGTCCGCGCGTGCTGCGCGTTCGAGCGGAAGAACT
>DASURJ010000439.1:0-4982 GCA_036280115.1 Gemmatimonadaceae bacterium | reverse complement strand
TCGAACGAGTCGTGACGGTACGGAATCCCTTCGCTGCCGAGTGGTGAATTCCCATCGGAAAGGTGGAAGTGGAGATGCGGCTCGGTGGAGTTGCCGCTGTTCCCCACGAGGCCCAGCACCTGGCCACGCGTCACACGATCGCCCAGCTTCACCCGGATCGACCCCGGCTGCAGGTGCGCGTAAAATGCGTAACGCCCGGCACCGAGATCCAGGATCACGTGGTTGCCGCCAACCGTCTCGAGCGTGATCGGCACCGCCCGCGACGTGATGCCGGGGACGTTCTCGGGAATGCTGTCCTTCACGGCCACCACCGTGCCGTTCGCGACCGCGATTGCCTCGGCCCCCTGCGCGTGGTAGCTCTCGTTCTTGAGCTGGTCACCGGTGAACGTCTTGTTGTCGTCGCCCACGCGCACGTAGTCGATGGCGAACCGCTGGGCAATCGCAGGTGTACCACCGATCGGGATGAGTGCTCGGCGATGCCCACTCCCTGGCGCTGGGCCGTTCCCGGTGAACCACACGCCGCCCCGAAGCGGCGGCCCGATGACCACCGTCTCCGTGGCCACCGGCACGCTGGGGCCCTCCAACACCGCCGTGCGTGCGCTGTCCCCGGTTCCGCGCTCCACCGTTACGCGGTGTCGGATCGACGCCGGAGCGGAGCGCCCGTCTACGGGCACCCAGAGAAACACGACAGCACGCAGCCCGCCACCGATCTTCAGACGATCGGCTCCCGTGACACTCACGGCCGGGCGAGCCACCGCCTGAATGAGCGCACTATCGGCCACCGACAACAACGGGCGCTGTTGGCCACCCGACGCCGGCACGACATCGATCGTCTGGAGCGTCACGGGCTGCGCCGCGAAGTTCGTGACGTGAAGCTCGTAGGCGAGGAACGATCCGCTCCCGCCCGTCGCGACCGTCGGCGGTTTCGGCACACGCAGCTCGAGCGGAGGCGGCAGCGCCGCCCCCTGCGCCGCCAAGGACACAACCGGTGCCGCGAGTGCGGCGAGCGCGGTGAGCAGCACCGCGCCCGCGAACACCCGAGCTCTACCACCCGACGCCGACATCAGCTCCCCGAACCGATGTTCGGGTTGTTGATGCGCTCCACGTCAGGCAGCGGGAAGCACGTCTGCGTCCCGTACACTCCCCCGTTCGGGAACGGCGTACCCGCGGCCGGCAGGAACGGCAGGTTATTGCGACGGAGGTCGCCGAGCCGGTGCCCCTCGAGGTACAGCTCGCGGCGACGCTCCTCGATGATCTGCGCCAGCACGTCCGCCTGCGTCTGGCCGGTCACGTCGTACTGCGGAAGCTCCGGATGTGTCGCGCGCACGGCGTTGATCGCCGCGGCCGCCGCCGCCAGGTCATTCGCTGCGGCGCGCTCCTCGGCGATGATGAACTGCGCTTCCGCCCATCGCGCGATGGGAATCGGCGTGTTGAGCGCCGTGTACTTGTTGGCCGTCCAGATCTGCGCGTTCGTCGTGCCGGTGCGGCCCGTGTTCGTCACCGCGACACGGGGGTCCGGTGTGCCACCGACCGTCAGATCGCGGAACGACGGGTCCACCGTCGCCCACTGACTCTGGTTGACGCCAAGGAACACGTAATTCTGCTGGCGCGCCGCGGTCGCGCTCGTCGACATGTTCGCGACGAAGCCTGCCGGGATCCTCGCGGCATCGGCCGCGGCTGCGGTTTCGTCGCCGAGGTTGAGCAGCGTGCGTGCCCGGCCGAGGTAGGCGAGGTTGAGAACGGCCGGATCGTTGGCCGCGGTGGCTGCCGTGATGGCGTTGTCGAACCGAGTGCGTGCTTCGGAGAAGAGCTGCGCCGGCTGAATCTCCGGTCCGAGGTTGATCGCCGCCGAGCACATGGACTCGCCGAGCAGGGTGAGGCTGTACCCGGCGTACAACGCGGCCTGTGCCATGAGCTTGCTGCGGTTCGGGACCTCCTCGTCCGTCCAGCCCTGGAGATACGAGTAGACGGTGTCGCCCGCGGCACGCGGGATCGACAAGGTCGTGTAGATGGGGGCCGTCTGGCCGGTGCCGCAGGTCGTGTTGCCGTACGGCTGGTTCGGGTTCAACGCCCGCTTGTCGTAGTCGAAGGTGTTCGATGACGAGAACGAGTTCGCCAGCTCGTCGGTGAACACCGCGCTCCCGAACACGTAGCGCGAGAACGCGCACTCGAAGTCCGCGATGACGCCGTTCACGAGCAACTGGGCGTTCTGCGGGACGTAGAGTCCGGAGGCATCGAGTTGGCCCGGGTTCTCCTGCTGGAGCGTCGTGAGCTCCGTGCACGCGGCGAGCGTACCGGCCGCCGCGATCATGAAGGCAAGCTTCGTGGTTCGCATCGGTCAGAACCTCACATTGAGCGTCGCGATGAGCCGACTGAGCGGTGGCACGATTCCCTGGTCCTGCAGCAGGGCGGTGCCCGCGATGTCGTAGCGGTTGACCTCTGGATCGATACCGTTGTAATCCGTCCAGAGGGCGAGCTCGCGCGCGGCGACCGTCAACGCCAGGCGCGAGGCACCACCCCACAGCCAGCGATCCGGGAACGTGAACGTGCCCGACACCTCGCGCAGCTTCACGAACGACGCGTCCTGCCAGAACTGGTCGATCATCCCTAACGCGAATGCGGACCCCGGCGTCTCGGCGAGGTAGATCGGCGAGTACTGCTCCGGGAAGTAGTTGGCGTGGCACAGCGGTACGCCGACGAGGCCCTGGCAGCGCAGGTTCTCGTTCGTGTTGTACATGCGATGCCCGCGCTTGAAGTCGACGAGCGCGTAGAGGCGCAGCCGGTTCCAGAGCGTCACGGTGTTCGAGACGGCGCCGCTCAGCTTGGGGGTCGGCGTGCCAATGAACACGAACGGCGCCTGCGCGTTGCACGGAACCGCGCCCTGTCCGGGCCCGCCGTCGCACATCACGTTGGTCGCGCCGCCGGTGGCCGGGTCGCGGTCGGCGGACACGACGCGCCGCGTGAAGATCGCGCCGATCGGGTAGCCGACGAGGTTGTACTGCCCGGCGCTCGCGACGTTGCTCGGCAGCCCGCCCAGGTCCTTGATCTCATCCTTGTTGGTCGCGACGTTGCCGCCGATCTCCCAGGAGACGTTAGGCAGCGTCAGCGCGCGGAGTGTGCCCGACAGCTCGATGCCGTGGTTATCCACGCGCCCGAGGTTCGCGAATCGCTGCCCCGGGAACCCGCTCGACGGCGCGATCGGCTGATTGAGGATGACGTCCTCGGTCCGCTTGTTGAAGTACGTGAAATCCAGGGTGAGCCGATTGAAGAGCTCCCCCTCGAACCCGAGCTCGAGCTCGGTGCCGCGCTCGGGCTTGAGATCGGGGTTGCCGAACGAGTTCGGCGTCACGGCATTCGAGCCGCCCGGCCCGGGCACGGGGAGGAACGTGCGCAGCGCCGCGAACGCGTTAGGCTGGCGGCCGGACTGGCCGTACGCGGCGCGGAGCTTGAGCGTGTTCACCACGTTCCCGAACTTCCAGAACGGTTCCTCGTTCACCACCCACGACGCCGCGACCTTCGGGTACGTGACCCACTTGAAGTCCTCACCGAAGGCGCTGTTGTTATCCACCCGGAGCCCGCCCGTCAGGAACAACCGGTCGCGGAACCCGATCTTCTCCTCGACGTACGCGCCGATCGTGGTGTTGAGCGTCTTCGTCTGCGCCGCGTCTTCCTTGTTCGCCGTCCCCGAGACCGTCTCGACGCCCGGTCCCGGGAACCCCCAGCCGCCGAGGGAGCTCTGGTTGCGGTCCTCGCGGTAGAACTGACCGCCGACCGACGTCGCAGCCGTCATCGCTCCGCCGCCGAGCCGCGCCGTCGCCGTCCCCGCGTACGTGGCCGTGATGACGGTGTTGCGCCGGAGCGTTTGCCGAATCCGACCACCCGCCGCACTCGCCGGCAGCAACGCGGCGAGATTCGGTGGGGCGAACCGTTCGAGCGCGCGGCTGTCATCGCCCGTGTAGTCGATCCCGAGGATCACATTGTTCGCGAACCAGTCGAACGGCCGGTAGTTGGCGGAGCCGCTGCTCGTGAAACGAGTGACCGCCGACGAGTTGTCGTAGAGCTGTTGCGGAATTTCCGGAACGAAGTTCGGGTAGAAGCCGCGCGCGTTGCTGAAAAGGAGCTCGTGTCCCACCATCGCTCCCAGCATCGCGGAGACGCCGTTGTCCACGCCAAGGTGCGCGTCGAGATCGACGAAGTTGATGCTCGCTCCGATGTCGAGCTTGTCGTTCGGCGCGACGTTGACGTTGCTGTGCGTCGAGAACTGTCGGAGCGAATTGTTCGGCTCGATGCCGAGATCGTTCTGGTACGTTCCCGACAGGTAATAGCGCAGCAAATCGCGCCCACCGGACAGAGACCCAGAGTATTGCCGAGTGTGCCCCGTCTTGAACAGCGGCGTGCCGCGCTCCTCTTCCTGCTGCACGGCATTCCACGCGACGACGTTACCCTGCTGGTCCCTCATGTAGTTCGTGGGCATCCGCCCTTCGGCATCGCGGAACCAGAGCGACCCCGTCTCGACCGTTGCGTTGAACTGGTTCCGTCCGGCGGCGCCCTTCTTGGTGATGATTTGAATGACACCGTTGGCCGCCTCGGTGCCGTAGATCGTCGCCGCCGCGGGCCCCTTGATGATCTCGATGCTCTCGATGTCTTCGGGATTGATGTCGTTGAGCCTACCGGCGACGCTGATCGACTGGCTCCCGAAGCTCGGCCCGCCGCCCGACACGCCGCTCGGGCCAGTGCCGGTCGCGTTGTTCACGCGCACACCATCGATGTAGAGCAGCGGGTTGTTCTCGAGCGAGAGACTTGAGCGCCCGCGAATCTGGATCGCCGGCCCTGCGCCGAGTCGCGAGGTCGTCGGCGCGATCACCACCCCCGGGGCACGCGCCGCGATCAGGTTGCCGAGGTTGGGTGCCGCCGACTTCTCGAGCTCCTCGGCCGCACTGATGGTTGCCACCGCGTTACCGATCGAGCGGCGCTCGGCACCG